>DAOUVH010000086.1 GCA_030667725.1 Candidatus Cloacimonadota bacterium
GCTCGGGATCCAGGGAGCAGCGATTGCAACTGTAATAAGTAGATTCACAACTTTCTCAGTTGCTTTATGGGTACTAATTAAACGTGAGAAAATGATCTCTTTTGTTATTCCCAGAATTACTGAAATCATTAATTCATGGAAGCAAGTACTATTTATAGGAATTCCCATCGCCGGATCTCGTATTATAATTCCAATTACGATAGGAATAATAACCAGAATAGTATCTTCTTATGGAATCAAAGCAGTTGCAGGCTTTGGAGTAGCTTCCAGAATCGAATTTTTCTCTCTTGCAGTTGTACATGCCCTGGCATCAGTTTTTGGTCCGTTTATCGGGCAGAATCTTGGAGCAAGAAAATTCGATCGTGTTCATACTGCTATTAAGATCAGCTATCGTTTTTCAATTCTTTGGGAAATTGCTATTTGGATACTACTTGTTTCATTCCGAAATACAATAGCAGGCATTTTTAATGACGATGCACAAGTAATTTCTACCATCGCTTTATATCTCATGATCGTTCCCATAAGCTATTCAATGCAGGGAATATTTATATTAAGCACAACAGCCTTGAATGTAATGCACAAACCCCTACATGCCGCGGGACTCACTATAATTCAGATGTTAATATTATGCATACCACTTGCATTATTAGGTTCATATTTATTTGGATTGACAGGAATATTTGCTGCTATAACTTTATCTTATATTGTATCTGGATTCTTTTCCCGTATAGTTTTGTTAAGATTATGTAAAAGTGAAATCAAATGATGAAATTAGATGAATTTCGTAACTATTGTTTAGAAAAGAAAGGTGCTACGGTTGATTTCCCTTTTGATGATGTTACTATGGTAATAAAAGTTGGTGACAAGATGTTTGCCTTGATAGCGATTGATATTGATCCTTTGAACATAAATCTAAAATGTGATCCGTTTATTGCAGAAGGGTTACGTGAAAGGTATAATGCTGTAATGCCCGGATACCATATGAACAAGAAACATTGGAATACCGTGATCTTGAACGACACCATTCCAGAGAAAATCATTAAGGGAATGATCGACGATTCTTATGATCTGGTTTTATCAAAATTATCCAAAAAAAATAAAGATATGATCATTAATAGAAAAATTTAGGGAGAAATTTTGTATTATACTGCGAAAAAATTGTTTGCACCGTTAATAATACCAAGTTTATTAATTCTCCTATCAATGATAATCGGATGGCAATGGGATCGGATGTTACTGCAGGCAAACTATGATAATGAGTTAACAGCTTTCATCGTGATATTCCCGCTTGTCCCCTATCTCCTTTTTGTAATTGTAGCAATATTAGCAGCTCGTTCAAATAACTTAGGACTCATTTTAATTACCTTTATTCTTTCATTAGGTTATTTTATTTTAACTCATTCATCCGACAATGCAGGAGCTGATTCAAGTTATATTATTCCACGTATTATATCCTTCTTGCTTCCTCTCAATATCTTCATATTTTCCTTTATTGGAAAAAAAAAATTAATAACTGTTATTATCTATTCCATTATAATCCTTCTTGAGTTTGGAATAATCAGATTTCTTTATAATTTAATAGAATTTCCAGAATCTGAAATGGTTATACAATTTCATGCTGAATTTCCAACATTAGCTGCTGCTCTTTTGGGATTCACTCAATATATGTATGGCATCTTTTTTAAAACATCAGTCATAGAAAATATTCCAACAATTTCACTTTTTACTATTTTGATCATTATTATTTTCATGATCTTAAGATTTGTTAACAGTCGTGACGTTAGAAATGGTGGTTATCTTTTCGTTACGATCGCTGTATTTCTGGCAGTTTGCTCAAGAATCCCTGCTCCTGCTTTTATGTTATTTTTCACAACTTCCGGTCTTATTCTGCTTATCACCACTATCGAGGCATCATTTTCAATGGCATATATTGATGAACTTACGGGATTGCATGGACGTAGAAGTTTGAACGAAACAATGTCTTCACTTTCCAAAAATTATTCTATTGCTATGCTGGATATAGATCATTTTAAGAAATTCAATGACAGATATGGTCATAAAACCGGTGACCAAGTTTTAAAAATGGTTGCATCAAAACTTAGTGAAGTTAACGGCAATGCCAAAACTTTTCGTTATGGCGGCGAAGAGTTCACTGCAATATTTTCAGGTAAAACATCTAAAGAATCTGAACCATACATGGAAGAATATAGAAAAAAACTCGAAGCAACTGAGTTTAATGTTCGTTCTCCCATTAGAAGAACATCAACTGCAAAAAACCGTGGGAAAAACGCTTCTAAGGATCGCAAAATAGTAACAATAACTGTGAGTATTGGTATTGCTGAATATGGTGGAAATCAAACAAAACCGGAAAAAGTTCTTAAAGCCGCAGATAAAATCCTTTACAAAGCTAAACGTCTAGGAAGAAATAGAGTTGAGATACAAAAGAAATAATAGGGGTGTATTGTGAAATCTGATCAAAAAGCTTCAATCCGAACCAATAAGAACGATAAGCTTCTTACTAATATTCTAGATAGCTCATCATCATTATCAATTATATCAACTGACCTGGACCAGAATATTCTATATTGGAATACAGGAGCAGAAAATATTTTAGGCTACAAAGCCAGCGAAGTTATTGGTAAGAAGAAAATCCAAATTATCTACGATGGTAATGAAGCTAAGAAAAGAGCATTAAAAGCTAAAAAACTGATAATCTCAACAAAAAAAGGAACAGAATGTGAGTTAAGACAAATTACAAAAAGTGGTAAAAAACTCTGGAGTCGAATGACATTATCTCCTCGTTTAGATGAAAAAGGAGATGTTATAGGTATCTTAGGTATTGGAACAGATATTACTCAACATAAAAAATTAGAAGATAATCTTCGCGAAACATTGAAAAAATTAAAAAAGACTCTCACCGGAATAATCTATGCAACTGAACTAATTATAGAAACCCGTGACCCTTATACAGCAGGACATCAAAGAAGAGTTTCCCTGCTGGCAAAAGCTATAGCAGAAAATATGAAACTTTCTGAGCAGCAAATCGAAGGTATTTACATGGTTGGCATGATTCACGATGTTGGAAAGATATCCATTCCGGCTGAAATACTCAGTATGCCGCGCAGACTTACTCCTGCTGAATTCAACCTGATCAAGAACCATCCACAGGCTGGATATGATATTCTAAAAAGCATTGATTTTCCCTGGCCTATCGCAGATATCATACTCCAACACCATGAACGAATCGATGGAACCGGGTATCCTAAAGGACTTGGTGGAAAAGATATCATGCTGGAAGCTAAAATTCTTATGGTTGCTGATGTTATTGAAGCTATGGCTTCTCATCGACCTTACAGAGCTGCCTTCGGTTTAGAACGAGCATTGGGTGAGATTAAACAGAATAGTGGTATTCTGTACGATCCTGATGTAGTTGATTCTTGCGTTGAACTATTTAAAAAAGAAAAATTTTGTTTTGATAATTATGAAAGCATCTCCCCCCTGCTTACGGATATAAATGTACTGCCCTAAATGTGATAAACTCATTGATACGGTAGAAAAACATTGCCCGAACTGCAAAGCTCTTCTTCTGCCTGACAAACCTGATACTGACCAAATCGATTTTGTGAAAGTATTCGAAAGTTCCGATCTGGGTTTAACTGCAATAATTAAATCTATTCTAATTAATGCAGACATTGAGTATCTGGTCAGAGGTGAACATATGCAAAGCATACTTGGCGGACAATTCAGTTTTGCTTATGGTGCAGATATTGGGAAAGTGGAATTCTTTGTTCACAAAGATGATGAAGGAGTTGCTTCTGAGCTTTTAACAGAGCTTAATAATTAATAATTCATCTATAACACTTTTCTATTTATATTTTGAATCAGTATAAGGAGATACAATGAAGATATTCAAATTGATATTAGTATTAACAATATTCACACTTATCGCTTGCCAACAACTTGGAACAGAGATCCAGCAGACAGGTGAATTACCACTTTCGCTCTCATTACAACCTGCATTTGAAAATGGATTTAACGTGACACAGGTTCGTGTTACAATTACTAAAGATGATTTCACAAGCAGTTTATACCTGACTATTGATGATAGTACCAATACAGCCTCCGGAACATTCTACGAACTTCAACCCGGAATATATACGATCTATGTTGAAGTTTATGAAGACGACCTAGTTATTGCTACCGGCTCAGGAGAAGGTGAGGTAATCGCAGGTGAAACAACTACTGTGATCATCGAACTTGTATTCGTTCCCTTAACCGGTAATTTGGAAATTATTGTTGATTGGAGTAATCTCATACCAGATCTACTGCAAAGAGTTCTTTTCATAGGTAATAGCATCACCTACTATAATGGAGGTGTTGACCTGCACACAATGAACCTAGCAAACTCAATTGATTCAACTCTGGCTATTGTATGTGCAAGTGTTACGGGTGGCGGCTGGACTTTGGAGCAGCATTTCAACAGCCCCACTACAATTCAAACAATTCAGGAAGGAAACTGGGATATGGTGATTTTGCAGGAAATGACTTCCCGTCCGGTTACAGATCCTGAATTATTCTATGAATATGCTACACTTTTGGATTCAGTGATAACCGAAGCAGGTGCTCAAACTGCCTTTTTTTTCAGTTGGCCGTTTGAAAGCGTATTTGATGAGATGATAGAGCAGCAATCGGAAGCCTATATTTATATTGGGAATGAACTTGATGCTCCTGTAATTCCTGTTGCGCGAGCCTGGCAATTCTCTTTTCAGCAAGATCCAGAGCTGGAACTATTCATGGATGACGGTAATCATCCCAATGTGCACGGAACCTACCTTGCCTGCTGTACTTTCTTTGCATTTCTGTGGAATGAAACTCCGATTGGAGCATCTTATGTAAATGATATTTCAATAACCGAAGATGAAGCACTGTTTTTACAAACCATTGCCTGGGAAACATACGAAATTTACGGACAATAGCATTTATAAGTTAGAAGAGCTATCCCTACTTAATCAACTTCTTATTTAATTTATCCGAAGTTGTTTCTGTGCTTGCTATTACATGATAGAATCTCTTTACGTCTACAATTGGAGCACTCCAACTTTCTCCAGCAAATAAGCCGGAAGTATCTTCTACAAATCCGGTGTTTGGATCATCAGAAGAATAAACCTTATAGGAATTCGCTCCGCTGACTGCATCCCAGCTAAGATGAACATCTGTACCAATAATTTCGATCGTTACATTTTGGGGAGAATCAGGAGGTATTGTCTGGTGATAATAATAAGCTCCCATATCTGTAATTGTGCCATCCGGGTCAAATGGAGATACAGGATCTCCGGCATCAATACAAGGCGAAATTGATTGCAGGTGGTAATCTCCATTACCGGCATCTACAAATAACGGATCACTATCAATATTACCTGTTCCTGTCCATCCACCTTCTACATCTGAATATGTTACAGTAACTGAAGCGGAAGTAACAATTATCTCATCTGGCAAGTTATTCCAAAAGATGGAATTTATTATATTAGGGTTGGCATTATTATAACAATTAATTCCACCACCAGGAAAACCGGCAGAATTACCAGTTATTGTTACATTCTGTAGACTCGGATTGGAATCATCCCGACAATAAAATCCTCCCCCAAATTCTATAGAAGAATTATCTGAGATCGTTACATTCAGCAGACTCGGACTGGAAGTCCAACA
>DAOUVH010000093.1 GCA_030667725.1 Candidatus Cloacimonadota bacterium
AAAAAATAGAAAAATACACCTATAATTAAGATAATTTATAAGAATATAATCAAAGCGATCTTAATTTTCTTTTCAGAAGGGGATAGCTCATCACATTTAGGTTGGTTTTTCCAAATCTTTCTATTTGCCAATCCTAATATCAAAAAGACCAAACCAATAATTGTGAAAACAGTATTATTAGTAGCAATACCCAAAGGAACCCAACAAATTCCAATTATGAAAAAAGCTTTAAAATTAGCCTTTCTATTCTCTTTTCTTTGGATAATTGCTGCCATGATCGCTATTACTAAACCAATGGATATTAATATACTTAACACTATCATTAACGTCATTCGCTCCATAATATTATCTCCTTACTATTTATTCTTAATCGTAATATTAAATCCTAAAGACCTTCATAGTACTTTCACCATAAAAAGACAAGGATTTTCTTTACCCCACAATTCCTTGAATTCCTCTACTGGTACAAACCCGCAAGCTTTATAGAATTCTCTGGTTTTTGCATATCCTTTATCGGGATGAGATGAGCTGAGAGTTTTCACAGTTAATAATTTCTTTTTCTTCTTTCTTAGATCTTCTTCAACAGCATGTAGAAGTTTTCTTCCAATCCCCTGACGGTGAAAATCCTGTAGAATACCACAAACATATATTTCGCTGGTTTGAAGAAAGTGAGAAATGATTGAGAAAAATCCCACTTCTTTATCAAATATATAAGCAGCATAAAAATCGGTATCAGCTGATCTTTTGATATATTCATGGTTAGCAGAATCTAAACCAAACCAGTCTGGAAGAGATTCTATTATCTCTTTGCAAATCCGGCTTTTTTCAGCTTTTTCTTTTATCTTCTTAATTCTCATATTAAACTCCAACTATTTATTAAGATAAATACATTTCTACATTGGATGTTACTACTTTTCTTATAATTAATCTTTCTGTTTGGAGAATCATAATTTCCCTGTATCTCGTTTACTCCTGAATGAGTGCATTTTAATCTGACAAGAGTGTTTTATTTACAATTGATGTTCCATCCAAACATTTGGTTCGATGTAAATTCCTTCATTGTTTTCCAGATCGATAATTACCGGTTTCAAAGCTCCATCGATTTCGTAACTTCCTGATTTGGGAAAACTCAAGCCTGTCCAATTCTTCCAATCTTGAACCGAACCCTGAATATTCATAGCTTTAGAGCAAACCTTAATTATCTTACCTCCTAGTTTTTCTTGAATTCGCAGCCACGGGTCAAAAAGCTGTCCGTCCTCTCTCTTTAAAGTTATGTATTGCTTCATATCCATTTGTGGAAAATCCTTTTTCAGAGTTGGACGAATAGGAATTATCAATGAATTAAGTTTGCTATTTTTTCCTATCTGAACCATTGATATTATCATTTCCTTACTTATACCTTTTCCCTGATGTTCTGGATTTATCGTAATTGAGAGACCACAAAGCAAATTTGGTTCGATGCCGGCTTTCAGATCATCAAATCCTTTTTTGAGTGCCCAATCCCAGCCTTCATCTGGCAGATTTCCTAAATCATCGTTCCAGCAAATTGGGATTGAATTGCCTATTCCAACAATCTCTTCACCATTTAGAAGCCAATATTGAAATTCTGGGAAAGATGAGTATAATTGAAAGAAATATTCGTTTGCAACAGCATCATGCAACATGAATTCTGGCCACACTTGGACAACTATCTCATCACCCTTTTTAATTAAATCCGATCTATCTTTTGTTGTTACAAATTTATAATTCATTATCACTCCTATTTTTTGTTACCTGCCTTTTTTGGAGTGCACCAACCACGTTAATGCATAAAATATCACGGATATTTTACTCCAAAATTACTTAAACCTTACATTCTTCAAATCTATTAATATTTCATCTTCCAGTTTTTGCTCTGCAAAAATAAAGAAGCGCGAACTAAGATAAATTCGTTTATTATTTTCGCAGTTTAACTTATCACCGATCCAGGCATTTAAAACTTGTGTATCGGTAAGCAACCAAGACGTAGTTTCCTCGGAAGCCAAATAAATTTGAAGTAATCCTTCTCTGTTATCACCGGCAAAACAAAAAGGTGAACTTGCTTCTGATTCACATAACTTTTTCCCTGCATTTACCTTAAATTCCTGTCCTTCTTTGTTTTTTGCAAGGAAATGACAATTCTGCAAATCATCATCCGGTTTAATGAAACATGCCGTCTCAAAATCAACATCCCGAAAGAACTTACCTGTATTCTGCAAAATCTCCAAAGTGTGAAACATTAACGGAACCCCGGGTAATAATAGAAAATACTGATCTAACTTCAATCCCTTGAACTTTTCATTTTTCACGATTTCTGTGCTGATGCAAAAACCTTCCCATTCGTTCCCTAGATTATCAGCCTTTTTAACGAATTTCGCTGAATTATTTTCCTCCTGAATCGTCTTCACCCGCAATTGGCTCGGAAGCGTACAAATTCCACCGATCCAGGGTTTCCACCAGCCTTTGGAACAAGGTTTCGGGAAAGATGAATCTAGCCACTGTGTTCCTCGATATTTCAATGAAAATAGTGAAGGAGCGAAAGAAGCGGAAGTCTCCATAGAAATAATTCCATTATCGATTCTCATCACATCCATTCCGTCTAATTTAAGTTTTTCAGAAGAGATATTTTCTTCACCGATCGGGAAGATCACTTTCTGGAGCGATGTTTCGATTTCTTCAAACTTCGCTTCCATCATTAAAATATCTAATTGATTATCGCTATCATACTTAAATTCTTTCCCAACTTTTTTGATATCATTCTTTTCAGAAAAGGAACCTAATAATTCCGGTTTTTTATCTTTTTTAGATTTCAGGAAGATCTTTCCATTTTTGTTTTTCTTTCTATATTCGATCACAGAAACAGGAAATGATTCTTTTACAAATGGATTTCCTTTATTAACAGAAAAATCCAGGACTTCTTTCATATTTTCTCTATCCTGATGTTTCTTCAGTGCAAATTCCCGGAATTTATGCCAGTCTCTGAAAGTATCCAGAGCAATTGTTATAGGCTTGAATATAGATTTATCACCGGTTTTCAAATTACCTAAGTCATATTCAAAGAATTTTTCCCAATTCCCGAACTTCATTTTAACATCATCTGACCAGCAGATACCGACCGATGATCTTTTTCCTCTCCTGAATAGCCAGTTTTCTGATAATTTTTCAGAATTCCAATCTCCCGTTCCACCGGTAACCTCATCACGGACATCGATAAAATCTCCATCATAAGGCACTACAAGACGGTTTGATCTCATTCCGATAGAATCTTTGAAAAAGAGATTTTCTTTTGCTCCATTACTTTCAAACTCTAACCAGCGCTCAACAATTCCGTTTGCAAATAACTTATGATTGATCTGGAATTTTATTCCTTTGAATTTATCTGATGTATAATATGCTTTCAGAATTACTGCAGTTCCTTCGATGAGATATTCAACTTTGTCGCACGGTTTTTTATTAAACTCATCCGAAAACGGTTTACCAAGTTTTGGAACCCGGTAGATAACCCTACTCTCTTGAGAAAAAGCATCACCAATTCGGAAGATATTATAAAAATCTTTGCGCATTAATATGATATAATAGGAACCATTTCCAACTATATAATTCATTTGAGTTTCACCATAGAAAATTCCACTGATCGTATTGAACATACAATTTATTCTTCGCTTGAAAATCAGCGGTTCACAATTTTTCCGAATTGCCTTAACTGTAATTTCAGGTGAATAAACGCATCCTTTCTTAAGGATATATTTAATTGGAATGGAACGCTTTTCCTTTGCTTTAAGAGCAATCGAGAATTTCTTCTTCGGGAACTCGATACTTTCGTTTTCCAGAAGTTCAAATTGAAAAGCAGCACTTGTATCAAAACTGTTTTCAATATCGATATACATATCAGATTCGATATCAGAATAGCAAATTCCGTTTCTTTTTGTCAGGATGATCTTTGCTGGGAACTTCGGTTCGATTCCAACTTTGAAAAGTGACTTTTTCCCATTTATTGTAATTTCAGAGATTACGCAAGGATGAGTTTTCCAAACGCTTTGCTCTTTCTCTACTTCATTCACTTTAAATTCCGCATTGAAAGAGAGCTTATCATCAACTGTGATTTCTTTTTGAAGATCAAATTCGATATTCTTTTCATTTAAACCTTTGATATTCAGCTTTAATGGTTTATCGGTCTTATTGATGATATCATAACAAACTTTATATTTACTACCGAAAACAAGCTTCAGATCTTCCACAGTTACAAATATGGAATATTCATTTGTCTCGATCTTTCGCAAACCTCTTCCGCGTCTGCAATACTCCATCAGCAGATATTTATCGTCCTTCTTCCATTCGTAAGTAAGATATTCAAATTCGTTCTCTTTCCTGCCATCAGGTTTCACCTCAATTGGTCTGATACTGTCATTATACCAATTGATTTCTTTGAAATGATCTTTGATCAATTCATTTTTCAGAACTAACGGCATCAGGTTGATCAGATGAGTAGTATCATCTCGATCTTCCCAGAAAAAACCTGTTTTCTTATAAAGTGGAACAGCAAGTGTATTTCCGCTCCAGGTATAAAGATCGAGTCTATCCCAGCCAAGTTCTAAGGTACGTTTCACAGCTTTCAGAACCAGAGCTTTTCCGATCTTCCTGCCTTGATAATCATCACGAACATTCAGAAGACCAATGTAAAGTGCTCCGGTGTCTTCCTGATATTCATACAAGTTGCAATAACCGACAACCAATTCACCATTAAGAGCAAGCCAGGCATTCAGATGGATCGAGTTTTCTTCATCTGTAATAACATCCTGCGAAGTTGTAAGGAACGTTTCACCATTCCAGCCTTTGGCGCTGTTCTGCCACATTACAGCTGTTGCTGCTGCATATTTATGTTCATATTCTACAATCTTTATGTTTTTCATTTTTCATCCTTATTATCTGGAATCATTTTTTTCTGATTCAGAATCAGGCTGCTGTTTCTGTAGATCATCTTTCAAATGTTTACGAACAGCCTTACGTCCTTTCTTTTTGAACCAGCGTTTGCTGGAAGTATGCAAATCATCCGGATGTGCCGGACGCTTTCTGCTGTATAACTTTTTAGTTCCTGTTTTCATTTTTCACTCCAAGATTACCTTGAAAAAGTTTATAAGTATTCTCTTCTCGCTGAACTTTTTCAACGGTTCTCCACCATCACAATATTCTAACCATTGAAAAGGTCGATTAGAAAGAATCCCTCTATGGGAAACCTTTTTCAAGGTTTTGTTAGAATGTATAACTCACTTTCATATATGCTTGATTGTAATCGGTTATAAATTCCTTTTCCGTTTCATCTTGAGCTGTTTTATAACCGAGATACAAATTACAATTATCTTTGAATTCATATCGAAGATTGGAGAAAAATCCGAGATATGCTATTTGACTTTCATCCTCATAATTATTATAGCGCAAACCGTTTGTGAGTGAGAGTTTATTGGAAAAGTTGATTGTTAGATC
>DAOUVH010000234.1 GCA_030667725.1 Candidatus Cloacimonadota bacterium
ACAAACGTCCTCGTTTGTGATGATAAATATATATAATGTAAGAGGGCAGAAAGTGAAATCATTACCTGTCACACTAAGCGGTGACGAAGGAGAATCGAATTCTGTTACCTGGGATGGAAAGGATAATAATGGTAAAAGTGTTTCCACGGGGATTTATCTTTTTGAATTAAGATCGGATGGAAAAGTACAAAAAACAAAGAAGGGATTGTTGCTGAAATAATTATTCTGTATCCCTCACCTCAATCCTCTCCTGGGAGGAGAGGAAGACAATTCAATTCCTTCTCCTTGATAGGAGAAGGTTAGGATGAGGTGGATATTCTGACGAATCTTGCACACTGTTTTTTTAAGGAAGGATAAGTAACACAATTAATGAAGTATTCTTCCCTGACTCTTCGTTAATAGATTAGCAAGCCCTGTGGAATCCTGTGAAACAGGAGTGCGATGCACAATTCCACTAGGGCAAGAAGACTCCTCAGAATTTCAGTTGTCATTCCCACGATCCATTCTCCGTAGCAGGCTACTGCGAAGGATGAAATGTGGAAATCTATTTAATTACCAAAATAACAACATTCACTTGACTTTCAAACTATCATTATTGTTTTCATAATAAAAAATATTTTTGGATAGATAGAAAGAATGAAAATAAAATTTGTAATTGGAATCATTTTTCTGCAGGTTGCTTTATCTGCCTATAATTTCTTCTCTCCAATGATCAAGTGGGAAAGGTTAAATGTTACTGATCCAGGATCAACAATCGAGCTATCTTCCACTAATATAATTATAAATTCAGAAAAAGTATATATTGATTCGCTAGTTTTTGGTAGTAAAGAATACCAGATCGACTACAAAAAAGGAATTATCACTTTTAACAGAGCTTTAGGTAATTGTATAATTGAATACTACATCTATCCTCAACATCTTGCAAACCGGTTCTATCTCTTTCAAACGCAGGAATATTCTGATACGACAGATGTGAAAATGATCAGAGCAAGCTCACAACAGTTTTATGACAATACCGATCTGGATATTACAGGAAGCAAAACTATTTCCATATCGGTTGCCAATAATGAGGATTTTGATCTGGATCAATCATTATTCTTAAAGATCAACGGGAAATTAAGCGATGAGATGAGCATTGAAGCGCAGCTTTCTGACAGTCAAACTCCCATAACTCCGGAAGGAGATTCACGTGAACTGAGCAGTCTGGATAAAATATTTATTCGATTGTATGGAGAAAGATACGAACTTGCTTTTGGTGATCTGGAAATGGATTTCGATAATTCATCCTTTATGAAATATTCAACAAAATTTGAAGGATTAAAAGCTGGCTGGAGTGGGAAGAATAAACTAACCGGAGCATTAGCAGTTTCCAAAGGTAAGAAGATAACAGATTCATTTGATGGAACCGAAGCTAAACAGGGTCCCTATTATTTGTCAGTTGAGGGAACATCTGGAGTTCAGGTAGTTCCAGGATCGGAAGAGGTATTCCTAAATGGACAGCAGATGCAGCGAGGAACAGATTATTCAATTGATTACTCGGAAGGCGGCATAACATTCTCCAATCAGCATTTCATTTCTTCAACAAGTAATATTCGGGTTACATTTCAATATTCTGATGAAAACTATAATCAGAACATGTATCTTGCTTCATCGGAAGTGAATGTATCGGATAATTTCAAGATCAGCAGTAATATAATAATCCAAAATGATGACAGGAAGAATCCTCTACAGGATACTTATTCTGAAGATGATATAAATGCATTGGAAGCTGCCGGAGATGAAACAGCGTGGGTGAGCGGAATATCGGAAGCTGAAGATGGTGAATATGAGCTCTCTCAAGACGAATTATATTACTATTATGTAGGCAGCGACAGCACGATTGTTGGGCATTTCAACATTCATTTTGAATACATGGGAATTGAAAATGGAGATTACGATTACAATTCTGAAGGAGCTTATTACGAATATGTCGGTATAGGGAATGGAAGCTATCTACCATTAAAAAAACTTCCTTTGCCACAGAGTAAATTAAATTACGATCTAAGCTTGAAATATTCAGGAGTAAGTTATAGTTTAGCAGCAGAAGGATTATTCACTTCCAATGATAAGAATACATTCTCAGATGTTGATGATGACAATAATAATGATTTTGCTTCCAGGTTTAGTGTTCGCTTATTCCCTGATTATGATAAGATAAATCCTGATTTGAAATTAATGTATGAAAGGCTTGGTGGTGATCTTGCCACTTTTACTCAACTGCAAAGTGCTGCTGATGCTCACGAATTCACACAATTACCCGATAGCTTGAACAGTGAAGAATATTCGGCTGAAATAAGTATGAATATTTTGGAATTCTATTCTCCCCAAATTATCTATAAGCAGAAGCAGGTGTCTGACTATGCAAATCAGCAATATATTTCTGTAACTTCTAATATCAAACAAAAGAATTTCTTTCCACAATTGTATCACCGCTATCTATCTGTAAAACAAACTGCAAATGACCAGCAAATAAATGATTCCAAAATTGGACAACACGATCTAAAAGGTAAATACAATTTTGGGAAATTTTCTTATGGCTTGGATTATTTCAATCGCAATAACGAATATGAAATTGCGGAAAATAGTACATTTTCTGAGCGAAATAAGAATTGGAAAACTCAGATAGAAACTGCGAATTTGAAATGGATAACCTCGCGGATATTTGGGCAAATGAAAGATGATTTACAAAGAATAAATGATGATCAAGAACTCTTTTGCCAACATGATGAAACATCCTACACATTCGGGATTGAAACTTTTCTGAATACTACCAAACACAGGGTTAATATTGCTTTAACACATCGGCAGGTGAAAGATAATAAACGAAAAATTATCAATGACTTTGATATAGCTGATATCTCAGCACGAAATGTGTTCTTCAAAGATCTTGTGAATATCAATTCCAATTATTCTCTAAAAAATGTCGAATTTTATCCAAAGATTAAAGAGTTCCAATATGTGGGTGAAGATATGGGCTCATTTGATGTTGATACACTTTTTGTGGGATATTTTCAGGGAGATTATGATTGGGAAGTTATTCAGATAGATTACGAAAATCCTGAGATG
>DAOUVH010000054.1 GCA_030667725.1 Candidatus Cloacimonadota bacterium
GTTTGCAGCATATCATCATATGTTTCATTCGGAATACCTAAAATAAGATGTACACCAACTGTTAATCCGGCTTCACCACACATATTTACAGCTTCTACTACTTGCTCAAATGTATGACCACGATTCAAAAATTCCAGACTCCTGTTATGTACCGACTGCAAACCAATTTCAATTGTAACAGAAGCTTTGTATGAAGTTAGCAATTGTAATACACTTTTATCAATATAATCCGGACGTGTGGAAACAACCAGACCAATTACTTCCGGATGAGAAAGAGCTTGATCAAATTTACTTTTGAGGAATTCTATTTCTCCGGAAGTGGAGGTTTCATCTTGAAAATAGGCAAGTAATTGAACATCACCACAAGCTTTTTTAATTCTGGGAATTGCATCGTTATATTGTTCTTCAATTGAGAGATCCTGCGATTGATATTCTCCGGTAAAGGTGTGCGGATTGCAGAAAATACAACCCTCGCTTTTTACACGATGAGGACATGTTTTCCCCATGCTTAATCCCACACGAAAAATTTTATTTTCAAATTTATTTAACAAATATGCAGAATAAGTAAATATCCTGTATTCAAGCCTTTCTTCCATAACACTGATTACAAAACTATTGGCTGTGATTGTTGTCAATAAAAGGATTGAATATCAATTGAATTACTAATAGATATTATGTGTGATCGGTCAAAGAATTGATCTTCAATTCTAATCTTCTCTTGCGATGCTTTAATTGTTGCACAATATCACCTTCATAAACGTAATCTTCACATTTGGAATTGAAAGCTTTCTCTGTCCATTCAAGAGCCTTTTGATAATTCTTATTTTTATGTTCTTCCCATTTTGCCAATTCGATGTAAGCATAATTCTCATCATGTTTCACAGCTTCCAGCCAAAGTTCTGATGCTCTTATTAGATTCTCATTTCGTTTATGAATGAATGATAATTCCCGAATGGCAAGAAGGTGAGCAGGATCACATTCCGAGATACTTTCAAAGATGGAAATTGCCTGCTTATAGAATTCATTTTGCAGATACATTCTTCCGATCTCAAAGAGATTCACATTTTCAAAGTTGCTTGAATAAAGAATGGTGTTGATCTTCTCCAGAAGAATGGTCAAACTTAAGATATCAAGTTTATTATGATAGATCACATTTTGCATTACGCTGGCATTTCTAGACTCAAGGTAACTAAAATAAGCTTCCGGAATTGCACTCCCCGGGATATCGAGTTCTCCTTCCCTGCCTGCATTGAGAATATTCTGTTCAAGATTTTGTAATGAATAATTTTCGAGCATATCTCTCCAGAATCTGCGTGAAATATGCAATAGATCAATATTGCTATGAGCATTAATCTTCCTCTTACATCCATTAAATATCGATCTTGTATTTAAAAGTGGAATATCATAACTTTTGCCATTAAAACTGACATAAATTTTGGTTTTATCAAGTTCTTTCTCAAATTGTTCTATCAATTCTTTTTCATTAGCAAGTTCTGTCAGAAAATACTGTTTTAGAATAAACTTATCATCAATAAAATAACCCATTCCGATCAGGAATACATAAGTTCCTGTTCCACCGGCAAGACCTGTAGTTTCGGTATCGATAAAAAGCAGATTTTCTAATTTTGCTTTTTTCAACCCTGCATATTTTAAGATGAGTGGATGTATTTGATACTTTTTTAATTTATTACCTTGATGTAGAAAATTTATCTCAAATTTATTCTCAACCAGAAAGACATTTTCAGCAACATATTCACCTTTAACAAGATCATGAATTTCTGCATTATTAGAAATTCTTTTTTTCTTCTTCTTTTCAGGAAGAACACCTTTCAGTAAAGCTTCAATATCGTTCATTTATATTTCTTCATAAGATGTTTAATAATTTCTATCACCTGTTTTTTTGCGCCGGTTCCATTTTCTGCTACCGGTCCCACACAGGCAGGACATCCGCTTTTACATTCGCAACCATTCACGATTGTATAAGCTTCCCAAAGTAATTTATAATGCATCTCATATAACTTTTCACTCAGCCCGATCCCACCCGGCATTGAATCATGAATAACCAGTCCGGGACCATCCGTTCCCAACCCGATCTGTTGTGAAGAATGTACACGAATATCTTTACCATCGCACATTATGAAGAAAGGTGCGATATTCCTGAAGAGATAAGCTAATCCCGCAAGTCCGCTTTGCACATAAAACATGCGTTCTGCCTTGCGATGACAGGACTGACAGAGTGTTATCAGATTGCTCAATTTATTCGCCTGCTTAGCAGTTGCAAATTGTTTGAATGGGATCTTATGATGAACATCAAACGCCTTCTCTTGCTCGTTTGCTCCGCAGTGTTGACATTCTTGTTCATCACGTTTACGAACTTTTTCCGTGATACTCTTCCAATCTGAACCGTAATTATTCTTTGAATTATTCCATAATTTCTTTTCAGTAAGTTTAGCGATTATCTCCTCTGAAATTGAAAACCAATATCCAAAAGTAATGGTTTCCTGTGGTGGAAGTTCCAGCTCTCCATAACCCAGGATCTCATTCGTGTGCCACTTTTGTCTCTTATAACCTTTCACGATATCCGTAACTTTTATCTGTCCGTAGAATTTCTCTCCACCAACTATACTTTCACTTTTCTTCAACTTGATAAGTTCAAAATCAGTTTTACTTTGAGCTTGAGTGTAGTAATCGGTTTTTTGCTCTTCCAATTCTACAATTTTATTTGGAATATCAAGTTTTGTCACAAGATAAGTTTCTCCTTTGTGAATATAGATAGCTTGAGGGTGAGTGAGCCAGTAGGCACTGTTTTCATCAACAATACCAATAGTTTTATCATCACATTTTAAAACAAATTCTCCTGCTCCGGTTGTACGAAGTGAGATCTCATCTGCCGGATATGAATTAGCCTTCCAAAAAATTTTATCATTAGATTCATAAGCGAGATCATAATTTTGTAGAATTTGTAGATATTGATTTAGAACTTTCGCGGGAAGATCACCAAATTGTTCTCCGGTTATGAAAGGTTTTTCAAACAGAGCGCATTTAAGATGATGCAATAAAATGAATGGATTGTCAGGATCAATAAGTGCCTGTTCCGGATTTTGCTTAAAGAGATAGTCAGAGTGTTTAACCAAGTATTGATCAAGAAGATTTGATGAAGCAACCAAAATACAAAATGAGGATTTTCCACTTCTTCCGGCTCTACCAAATTGTTGTCTGGTAGAAGCTATACTGCCGGGATAACCATTAATTAGGACTGTATCCAATCCACCAATATCAATCCCGAGTTCCAAGGCATTTGTAGATACAACCGTTCGTATTTTTCCTGATCTAAAACTTTTTTCTATCTCTCTTCTATCGGAAGGAAGATATCCGCTTCGGTAGCCTTGAACCAGCTCATCCTCATCTAAACTCTTTCGTAAATAACTCAGGATAAGTTCAACAGATCTTCTTGATTCGGAAAACACTAAAGTTTGACCCTTTTGCTCGAACAGTTCCGCCGCAATACTCACAGTTTCCTGCATAGCACTCCGCCTGATCCCAAGTTCTTTATTTACGATTGGCGGATTATAAATGATATAATGTTTCTCTCCTGTCGGAGATCCATCTTTATTTATTACCACAACATCTTCTTCGATCAGTTTTTTAGAAAATTCTTCAACGTTGGAAAGAGTTGCGCTGGTAAGAATGAATTGTGGAGCAGCACCATAGAATTTGGCAATCCGTTTTAATCTGCGGATAACATTGGCAAAATGAGAGCCGAAAATACCTCTGTAAATATGAACTTCGTCGATCACAACAAATTTAAGGTTTTGGAAAAACTCCGACCAGTTGGTATGATGCGGTAATATCCCAAGATGGAGCATATCAGGATTTGTGAAAAGCAGATTGGCATTTTTCTTAATTAATCTTCTTTTCTCAGAAGGTGTATCTCCGTCGTATATTCCAATTCCAATATCCGTTTCCAGAAATTCTGAAGCAAATTTTGTGAACTTGATCTTCTGGTCTTGAGTAAGGGCTTTAGTGGGAAATAAGAAAATTGCCCGTGTTTGCGGATCTTCTTGCAACTGGTGTAAAATTGGAATTTGATAGCATAAACTTTTCCCGCTGTCAACTCCGGTTGTGATAACTGTATTCTTGTGTTCCATAATAGTATCAATAGCATGTCGCTGGTGAGAATACAGTTTTTCTATTCCCTTATTGTTAAAATAATTGATGAGCCTGTTATTAAGATATGATGGGAATTCGCATAGCTCAGCTTTCTTAGCTTTATTAATTCTATGAACTGCAATATTCTGCAATATTGAACTATCAAATATCATCTCATTTTCCGCCATTATCTCTCCTGATATTTTAAGTAATGTTGCAGGAGATTTATGTCCAGATTTTTTATAATTGAATTTAAATAGAAAGGGCAGATCAATGATCTGCCGTAACGATATTTGATTACTAGTTAAAACGAAATATTCGTAGAATTCCCCACTATCCCCGGTAATTTTTTCTGCATAAACTTCAATGTAGCTAACAGATTCTTTTCTCCCTTGTTTGTAAGCCCTTTATCAAATTCCAATTCCCATTCATATCCTTTAATATGGATCAAATAAACTTGTGGGATATTTTCATATATTTGTTTGCATAAGCTAAGAATAACTCCCGGAGAAATGGCGTGCATTGTAAATTCCACTTGAGCATTACTTTGCTCTACTTCAGTTATACTAAAGCTCTCGATCGATTCCATTGAAGCATCAATAAAAAAAACAATATCGAAACCGGAGATTGTGTCTGCATCCTCGATATTCAATTGATAATTAGAATCAAAGAAAATATTCTTATAACCTTTTTCCTCAACCCAGGTTTGCATCTGCTCAATAAAACGAATCCCGAGAGCATCATCTTGTCTCCCGGGATTACCATAACCATAGAATAATATTTTTTTATCCATTCTTAAGTTTTCTATCTAATTCCTTACCATTTGCATCGAGTATCATTGCTTCTAAAGGCATTTTGCCCAGAGCATGAGTTGCACAACTAAGACACGGATCATAAGCACGAATAGCAACTTCCACTGCGTTCATCATTCCCTCAGTGATCTCTGGTTGTCCATTCATGAATTGCTTGGCTGCCAGATTCACAGCAGTATTCATCGGAGTATTGTTATTCGTTGTAGAAACGATTAAGTTTGCCATCTCAATCTGATCATTATCATCAATACGGTAATGATGGAACAGAGTTCCGCGGGGAGCTTCCAATAGACCAACACCTTCTCTTCCCTTTGTTCCTGTTACTGTAAGTTCACCACTCATCAGATCAGGATCATTAAGCAGTTCTTTCATCATTTCTGCACTGTGCAGAATTTCGATAAGTCGTGCCCAATGCTGATGCATACTCATTCCGTTTGGTTTTCCATTTGTATAAGCTTTGAATATCTCGAATTCTTTTTGTGCTAATGGTGAAGGGATAAAATCACAAGTATTCATACGAGCCAAAGGACCTACACGATACCAACCATCTTTCTTACCAATAGATCTGAGGTATGGGAACTTCATGTAACTCCATGATTTTACTTCTTCGTCAATATATTCAAGATAGTTTTGATAATCAACATCATCTAAAATTTTCTTCCCATTAGCATCTATTCCACGCAAAACACCGTGATAAAGATCCATTGCACCATCTTTCCTAACTAAACTTACATGACTTGAAGGGAAAGAAGCAAAACTATCTATCAAATCTTTGTTTTGTGCATGATACCCTTTAAAGAATTCAAGTGCACCAAGAGACCAATCAATCATTTTGTCGATATTCATCGGATCATCACCATTCAAGAAATGATCTTTTTCCTCTTGAGTAAGATGCTTATTTATTCCACCAGGAATTGCGCCGGTACCATGAACTTTTTTGCCTGCTGTTGCTTTGATGATCTCTTGTCCGAACTTTCTCATCATCACAGCTTGCACAGCCAGTTCTTTGTGTTTTATGGCAATTCCGATTACATTTCTAAGTGCAGGATCACCATCAATTCCAAACAACAGGTCGGGTGAAGCAAGATGGAAAAAATGCAAAACATGAGATTGGAATATTTGTCCGTAATGCATCAAGCGGCGCATTTTTTCACCGGTAGGAGTCAACCCGTCACCTGTTCCGGCACCCACAATTACATCGAGTGCTTTGGCAGCTGCCAGATGATGACTTACAGGACATATACCACAAAGACGTTGAACGAGTACAGGAGCTTCCCAATATGGTCTTCCCTGCACAAAACGCTCAAAACCTCTAAATTCAACGATATGAAGTCGAGATTGAGAAACTTGATTATTATCATCGAGATGAATTGTGACCTTACCATGACCTTCAACTCTTGTAACTGGTTCAATTGTTATTTTTTTACTCATAATATTATCCTTTTAATCGAATTTAATAACTTCGTATGGTAAATCCATTTCATTACCTGTTACGAGAGCAACGAGAGCATTCCAAATAAGATCTGCTCTGGGAGCACATCCGGGAAGGAAGTAATCAATTTTCACAACTTCATGGCATGGATAAACTTTATCGAGTATCATTGGAAGTTCTTCATCATTTGGGATTATCTTTTCGTCATTGGCTTGCACAGAA
>DAOUVH010000166.1 GCA_030667725.1 Candidatus Cloacimonadota bacterium
CAGCAGCAGAATACAATGAAGCAACATCTTCTTGAGTTTGATGTCCCAGAAAATAGACATTATCCATTTTTAATTTTGCAGCTAATTGTTTCATGTCAGCCATTAACTGTCCATCTCCAGCTAAAGCAAAAACCACTTCAGGGATTTCATCAGTAACTTTGCGGGCTGCTTTTATTAGAATATCAATCCCTTTGAAATCGGTGAATTTCCCAACAAAACTCACTAATTTTTCAGGTACAATATCTAATCCAAATTTTTTGAATATTTCTTTCTTAGTTATGCTTTTAGGTCGGAACATATCGTCATCAAAGCCATTTGGATTCAACTTTAGTTTTTCCTCAGGCAATTTATATAACTCCAAAGTATCATCGTGAACTTGTCTTGAGATAGTGATGATCTTCGCTGCATTTTTTGCTCCTTCCAAAGCATGATTATGATAACGGTTATCTTTCTTAAACCCCATCAGATCAGTGCCGTGAACAGTTACTACATAAGGAACACCACTCTTTAAAGCAGCATACGGAGTTATCCATAAATGTTGAGCATGAATGATGTCTGGTTTGAAATCTAAAGCAACTTCTCCAGTTACTTTTATATAGGCTTGAACATATTCTTTGATTTGATCATCAGAAATATTATAGTAAGTGTTTAAGCTGCGGGGATGAGTCGTGAAGCAGGGAAAATTGAAATCAAGATCAAGATTGAGATCAAGGTCGAGGTTGAGGTCAAGGTTAAGATCAAGGTCAAGATCGAGGTTATTGTCTCTTGCACACATTATTGTTTTTCTTTGGAATGGATAATTATTGTTATCCTGCTCACAATCTATATCGATAACAAAAACTTCATGACCCTCTTTTACTAATTCCTGCGCAATATTCAAAGTGTAAATACCACTTCCTGAACCTTGCAACGGAAAATGGTTTATCAATAGAACTTTCATTAACTTTCCATATGGTCAGAAACATCAGAAGACTGATCTTTGGTATCAGAGAATTTCTGGGTTGTATTCATCAGATGCTCACTAAGTTTCTTTGATATGATCCACAAAAGTTTGGCAGAAAGTTCACAGTTATCTTTAAGCAGCTTTAGAAATTCTTTGTTATTAACTTTCAAGAGGTCAACATCTGAAGTTGCAATAACCGAAACCTTATGTTTAGATCCAAAGAATATAGATGTCTCATTAAAATGATCCCCAGGTTCAATTTTGGAAACTAAAATATCATTATCGGAGTTCTTTCTTTCCTTAATGATATCCAGTGTTCCCTGAAGAACTACATAAACATTGTTATCCGTATCACCTGCTTTGAAAACATATTCACCCCTTATTAGGTTGATAATTTCAGAAATAAAGAAAATACTTCTCAGTTCCTTTTTAGTGAAATTCTTGAACATCTCAATTTGGCGAAGATGCAGATTTTTATGAATACTTGTTTTTTCCAATAATTTCCTTTTTTCAATCTGATACTTATCAAATTTGATGATCTGTCCTTTTTTAATGATATTCTTAAGAGTATCTCCAAAAGATTTTGTTTGTTCTAAAGTTGTTCTCCATTCTTTCTGGAAACTGAGATAAGTTTCGAATGTATTATAGTGTGGGATCGCATCATATCTTGCTAAATAGATATTCTCAATTGTTCCCTTACAAGCTTCGACGTCTCCATCTACAAGGTAATTTAATGCAAGAATTATATTAGTTTTGAAAATTTTATCTCCCAGATCCGGTTTCATGAATGAACCGGGATAAGGATCGAAATCTTCCGGCTTAATTTCATGGAGATTAGTTTTATAAGTTTGTGTATCGAATTTGGATTTATTATAAAGGAACCTGTAGATATCTTCTCGGAATCTTTTCCAGATCGGGTGTTTTTTTTGTGGAGGTAAATGCTTTATTGCCAGCGTATTATCTAGATAAAAATTGAAGCCGAAAATCCTGGCATTAATAACATAATCTGTATCTTCACCACGAGTAACTTTAGGATCAAAAGGAACGATCCGCATCAAATTGCGGTGTATTACCATAGCTCCCCCAAAGGCAAACGGTGTCTTCTTTAATCGAGGTTCACTTCCAATGATCTTGTCAAATGCTTCCCGTTTTCCACCAAAACGATCCCAATAGGTCATCCAAGGAACAATATTTACTTTATCATAATACTCATTATCTTCATTCAAATAATAACCGGCAACTCCATCTATTGTGTTTCCATAAAACCTCTTTCCGATGAATTCTTTTGCTTTAGTTACGTAGCCAGGATCTTCAATAATTTCATCATCATCAATTAAAAGTGCAATTTCAGCATCTAGAATATATGGTACAAAAATACACATATTTCTGATATGCGCATAATTATCTAAGCTTAAAATATCTTCACCTGTATAATTTTTATAAAGTTCCTTCTTAATATTTATTAGAGTCGATTCGGTAAACAGGATTGTATCAACTGGGATATCTGCTTTGAGCAGTATTTTTTCCAGCTTTTCTTTCATTAGTTTTTCATATTTTTTATTTGTAGCAATTGCAATGATCACCAGGGTGAATTCATTATCTTCAAGAATATGCAGTGAGTCGAGTGTTCGTATTAAGGTACCATCCTCACTTACCGGTGTAGCATGATCAAAGACATTATCGCCTTCTTCCCATTCGTTATTAGGTCCTGTCCAGTATGTTGGAATTACCATATAAGTTCGCATATTTATCTCCTATTTTTCTATTTCAAAAGCAAACATTTTCTTACAGTTTCAGTTTTTCCATTAACGTTTAGTTTATACAGATATAAACCTGAACTAACAGGTTTTCCGTTTTCATCATCTCCGTTCCATACGATATGATTAACCTGTGTATTGGTTAATTGGTTAATTGGGAATGATTTCACTCTTTGACCTTTTACATTAAAGATTTCTATTATAGTTTTTTCGTGTGAATTAATGGTTTCAAAATAAATAGTAGTTGTTGGATTGAAAGGATTGGGGTAGTTCGTTAATCTGAAATTATTAATTTGTAATTCGTAATTATCAATTCCATTTGTTTGATCATAATAGAAAGCTCCCATATCTGCAATCGTTCCATCAGGATCAAAAGGAGAATTTGGATTACCAGCATCAATACAAGGTGAGTTTGACTGTAGATGTAGATCTCCATCATCTGGATTAACAAATAATGGGTCTGAGTCAATATTACCAGTTCCTGGAAATCCACCATTTTCAAAGTCACAATATTCAGTGTATATTTGGCTTTCTTCATTATAAATATTATCTATCATACCCCAAGTGCTAAAATTATGCCAAAATATAGAGTTAATTACACTAATATCAGATTCATCACAATATATACCCCCACCATGTCCACCATAAAGACTGCCAGCAGAATTAGAAAAAAAAGTATTGTTAATAATGTAAACATCAGACATATAAACTGTTATTCCTCCACCTTCTCCTGCTCCTTCACTCCCTGAAGCAATATTATTATAAAAAATACAGTACGAAATTGTGATATTGGAATAAGAACCGTATATTGCACCTCCAGATCCTAACCACCAAGAACTTGAAAAATTATTTGAGAAACTACAATATTCTATTGTTAATCCAATACAATCATCAATATATAAAGCACCACCTTTTGCCCAATCCCAATCAGATGAATGATTACTTTCAAAAATACAATTTGTTATTGTAGGTGTAGAAAGTATTAATAGCATAGCTCCACCAAATTCAGCAGAACCATTAATAATTGTAAAACCTTCGATGATATCTGTACTATTCTGATTGGTTTGATTTAAACAAAAAGCTCTTCCATTATCTTCACAATCAATTATACAATTTTCAGATCCATTATCAGATTTAACAATTAAGTGTTTTTCATTTCCGTTCCAGGTTAGATTCTTATTCAAGTCTCCTGTATATATTCCATCTGCGATTAAAATTATATCACCATTTACTGCTACATTAATTCCTTCCTGTATTGTTGGCTGATCTGCTGGTACATGAATAATTGTGGCAGATAATTTAAAA
>DAOUVH010000111.1 GCA_030667725.1 Candidatus Cloacimonadota bacterium
ATGTTTGTCCACTTTCACATTAATTTGAAGGAATATTGAAAGAGTGCTTCGGGGGACACCATTCTTCGCAAAGAGATTATAGAAATAAAGTTTCTTCTTGTATCGGCTCGCCATTCGGAGCTCACGAGCAAAGCAAGTGAGCGAAGAATGGTGGGTGATACGGGATTCGAACCTGTGACCTCTACGATGTCAACGTAGCACTCTAACCAACTGAGCTAATCACCCACGAGAGTTTAAGAAATTTATTAAAGATTATTCGTCAAGTTTTGGTGGAATTAATCATGAATTCATACATATAAATTGTTAACAAGAAAATACTAGAAAATTTTCTTAAATAATTTGATTAATAACGTAATGCTTTTTATAATCAACCATATTGCTAAAATTGAAACGACAAACCATAATAATGCAATTATCATAACTGGCCATATTGAATTAAAATTCTTTATTAAAAATCCTAAAACAAACATTCCAATAAAGATACTAATTAATTTAAGAGTGTTTAGAAAATCAAACCACTGAGATTCATAATGAATACAGGTTTCTTGTAATTCAGTGATATCCTTTTTAAGTGCGTGTATTTCTTCTTCTGCCTTTCCTAATGCATTTGATAAGTCATTAATTTCCTGAAAGATTTCATCAGAAATATTATCCATTGTTTTCTCCAACTAAATAAGCAATAATAAAAAAACTGTTATGTAAACAAATTTTAAGACAATAACTTATTTATATTCGATAAATCTGCAATTAATTGTTGAACATCAGAATTTTTCTCAACATAATTGGGTCTATCTTTTTCCAAAAAATCGAATAATTCATAAATTAATTTTCCACAATCATCAATAAATTCTTTGAATTCATTATAAGTAAAATTTGCTTCTTTAAGAAAATCGGTTACTAATGATCCTTCATCAATATGGGCTACATCTTTGCATCTATAATTCCAAATTCTTCTACCTTTCTTCATAAATTCATCATAGTTAATACGATTAATGGTTATGGTTACTTTGTTTTTTTTCATTTTTTTCAGTAAGTTTGGAAATGAAATTGATCTCTTATCTTTATCAAAAAGTGTTGCTAATTTTGTAATTAATGTTTGAAAAGATGATTCTTGAACAGCAGAAAAAAACTTAATATATTCATTATAAACAGAAACGACTTGAGGTCTTTTGCTATGATCTCTCACTAAATAATGCCATATCACATAACATTCTTGAATCCAATAAATTCTTTTTTCAATACTTTCTAAATAAAAATCTATTAAATTGTTTATTTTTCCCTTCATGCACTTCAAATACAGTTCCTGATTTATTAACCCAGAATCAAGTACTAGAAATCCACAAGATTCTAATAACTTTTCTAAATACGATAGATCGAGTAGATTCTTACTGCGAAATCGCTCTTCTTTGTATGAAAACATCTCAACCCAATGCTGGATTGTTTCCCAATCTTTTTTGTTCTTTCTACTATTAAAATATTTCTTAAAACTTATCTCGAAATCAGGAATGTTGCTGAGAATTAATATTCCACTTTCTTCTAAGATACGATTCCACTCCAGAAAAGTATTTTTCAAATTTTTCCAATGGATGTGATCAATAATATCTTTCGCTCTGATCTCGGAAACTGACTCATCTTCCAACCAGGATAAATCTTCAACGCTACTTTTATGAAATTTAAAATTTTCGACGGTTTCGTTTGATTTAGATTGTTGAGGTTTGTAAATATCCACATTCAGATAATCTTTTAATAAATCTGAACCACAACCAAGATTTAATTTCATGCTATCCCCTAATCATACTCCAATCTAAGCTTTTCAACAACTAGAGTTGGTTGAATAATATCCTGCCAGTAATCAGATTCCCAAGTTCCAAGTTTTTCATGCATTAAGAAATATTTTTGCGGAATTGGATGAGTGCCGAGTACAACTTCTAAACCGTGTTTTGCTTCGATAAAATTAGTAAAATCCTGGATGTAAGGACAGGGCGGATAGCCAACGATAAGTCCTGTTGCCAGATGGATCTTTGTAACATTGTTTTTCATCATTTCATCAACGGCATATTCAATGTTCCCACCCGGACATCCATCACATGATGTATAGCCAACAAGTTCTACATCCATATCTTTGTAACGGGCAAAAGCACCTTCTCTTTTCTGTAAAGATCGAAAGCATTTCCCGCCGGCACAGCGACGATAGCGGTCACAAATGATTATACCAATTTTTTCCTGCATGTTATTCCTCTACTATGTCAAACACACTCATTTGCGCTTGAGTTGGTTTGATATTAAAATGTTTATAGGTTTTCATTGTTGCTTTTCTGCCTTGAGATGTTCTATCCAAAAATCCCTGCTGGATAAGATAAGGCTCATAAATTTCTTCCACGGTTCCGGAATCTTCTCCTAGAGCTACTGCTAGTGTTTTCAATCCAACTGGACCACCATTGTAATTTTCAATTAACAATCTTAAAAGACGTTTATCCATATCATCAAGTCCGGCAAAATCAACATCCAGCATTTTAAGAGCTTTAATTGCTATTTCTTGTGTGATAATGCCGTCACCTTTTATTTGAGCGTAATCTCGTACGCGGCGGAGAAGACGATTTGCCACACGTGGGGTTCCACGGCTTCGACGCGCCATCTCTTTTGTTCCGGCATCTTCCAAAGGGATACCCAATAAACCGGCAGAACGTTTTATAATGTGTTCAATGCTTTTTACATCATAATAATCCAGACGCAAAACCAAACCGAATCTAGATCGCAGGGGAGAGGTTAATAATCCTGCCCGCGTAGTTGCACCGATCAGTGTGAATGGCTCGATATCAATTGAGAGCGAACGAGCGGCAGGACCACTGTCGATGATGATCTCCATTTCAAAATCTTCAATAGCAGGATACATATATTCTTCCACTACATGATTCAACCGATGAATTTCATCGATGAAAAAGACATCGTTTCTTTGCAGGTTGGTCAATATCCCTGCCAGATCGGGAGCTTTTTCCAGAACCGGACCAGAGCTTACTTTTACTTCCACACCAAGCTCATTTGATATAATATGCGCAAGTGTGGTTTTCCCAAGTCCCGGAGGACCGTAAAACAGAATATGATCGAGTGGCTCTTTACGCAGTTTAGCTGCTTGTATGGAAATATCCAATATCTCTTTGATCTTTTCCTGTCCGACAAATTCAGCTAGAGATTTTGGACGCAAGGTGCGGTCAAAATCTTTTTCTTCCGGTATTTCTAACGGATCGGTTAAGCGTTCTAACATTTATTCCTCTTTTGTTTCGTTTTGTTTTTGAATGATCAATCCAAGAAAATACACAACAATTCCAATACCAAGTATTATGAATGAAGATAAAAAATGCGCTCCATAAGAATATCCGAAAAATCCAATCATAAGTTTAATAAAACCAGCAATCAAAGCTAACAAACCGATTAATTTAATATATTCGTATGTTTGCGGCATATAATTCTCCTTAAATATTCTTTGTAACCTTTAGCTGTAAAACACATTTTATTGCAAGCGATTTCTTATGTATGGTGGGCAATTGCCTACATTTTTATTGCTATCGTTGCCGGACTTTTTCTTCCCACTACCGGACCATCCATTACTTTGAATCCAGCCGAGGTCATATTTTTTCTGATTTGTTTAGCACAACTATATGTACTCAGCTTTGCTCCATTCTTCATTTTATTGTATATTTTTTGGAAGATCATTTCACTCCACATTTCAGGTTGTTTCTTTGGGGAAAATGGGTCAAAGAAGACTCTGTCAAATACTCCATCTGGAAGCTCATCAACTTTTTGTAAAGCGTCTCCCAATAAGATTTGAATTCTATTGTTATTATTGTCGGTAACATCAAGATTTTCTGCAATATTCCTAAAAGGAGCAAATTCGGTTTTTAATATTTCAGGGATTTCAACATCCTTCATTGCTTCAATTATTTTTATATCATTTTCTAAACCGATTATTTGTAGATTTGCGTGATCCTTGCAAGCAGCGATAGAATTATATCCTAATCCAAAACAGAAATCGAGGATATGCATCCCATTTTCTATTCCAAGCGCATTCACATGCTTTTCAAATGCCTCCTCAATTGCACCGGAAATTGTGTGGTAATGTTCACCTGCAACTTCGCTAAAAATGGTGTAAGAACCATCTTTTGTTTTTACTAATTTCATAATTCTTTTTAATAGTTGTCATCCTGAGTTTGGCTTCAACCAAGTATCGAAGGATAGTAAATGATTAATAATTCTGTTCACTTCGATACCTCACTTCATTCGTACTCAGTGTGACATTACTACTAATCTCTTTCCAAAATTTTCTGATAAGTTTGATAAATCTCATCATTAAAACATACGAAAATAACTTTCTTGATCGCGGGATATTCTTTCATATATTTTCGAACTTCTGTAATAGCAATTCTGGCAGCTCTTTCTATCGGAAATCTGTAAACACCACAACTGATCGCGGAAAATGCAATTGTTTTGATCCCATTATGTCTGGCGATTTCTAATGAATTCTTATAACAGCTAATTAATAGATCATCCTCTTTTGTTTTTCCACCATGCCAAACAGGACCAACAGCGTGGATTACATATTTTGCAGGAAGGTTAAAACCTTTTGTGATCTTGGCTTTTCCGGTTGCACAACCTCCCAGTTTTCTGCATTCTCTTAAGAGTTCCTCACCGGCTGCATCATGTATGGCTCCGTCCACACCGCCACCACCAAGAAGAGTAGTATTAGCAGCATTTACGATAGCTCCTACTTTAATTTTTGTGATATCACCTTTAATAACTTGCAAATGATCCATTATATTATGCTCCATCACCTCAAGTATTTGAATTGTATTCAGCCCTAGTTTTGTAATTTTGTATTTTTGATAAGAACTTCCTGGTTTATTCGGGAATTTATATGCAATTAACTTGTGCTTTCTAAGCAGGCCTATGGCACGTTTGAAGTTTCCGGATTTTCCTTTTCTGCCAAGTTTTTCAGTTATCTCTTTGGTGGATACTTCCTGATGTGAACAAGTTTGTAATATCTGATAATGTAACTCTGTAAGATTCATCGGGTCCCAATTTGAACCGTCTGGAGTAATAGGCAAATTGATCTGATC
>DAOUVH010000165.1 GCA_030667725.1 Candidatus Cloacimonadota bacterium
CAACAATAAAGTTTTCAATCCAAAATGATTCTAAAGTTGAGCTTTCCATATACAACATCAAGGGTCAAAAGTTAAGAACACTTTTAAACGACCAAATAGCAGCTGGAGAGCATTCAATCATATGGAATGGAGAGGATGCTTCTGGGAAGAATGTAAGTTCAGGTGTTTATCTTTACAAACTAAATGTAAATGGTAAAACTGAATTAGTTAAAAAGTGTTTACTGTTGAAATAATAGAGATGCTGCTAACAGGTGTATCTGTAGAGTTCCACAGCATACACGGAACATTAGCAGCAATTTAATATGGAGGAGAAAATGAAAAAGATGTACATTTATTTTTGGGTAACACTCTTTATTGTTAATGGGTTGTTCGCACAAGAGTGGAGTGAGATTCAACAAATTCTCGCCTCCGATGGTGAGTATGATGATCAATTCGGATGCAAAGTCGATATATCCGGAGATTATGCTGTTATTGGATCTTTTTTTGATGATGACAGTACAGGATCTGCATATATATATCACAGAAATGGGACGTTATGGGAAGAACAAATAAAATTAACTGCATCTGATGCTGCAATTGGTGATAAATTCGGGTGCGCAGTTTCTATCTCTGGGGATTTTGTGGCTGTAAGTGCAAGAGGAGATGACGAAAACTTAGGAACAGCCTATGTTTTTCATAGAAATGGAAATTCTTGGGATGAACAGGTAAAATTGATTGCTTCTGATGGAGAAATTGGAGATAATTTTGGCTCTCCAGTTTGTATTTATGGAGATAATATATTAACTGGAGCATTTGGCGATAATAATTATACTGGAGCGGCTTATATTTTTCAAAATACTGGAACCGAATGGATTGAACAAGCCAAACTTACTGCTTCTGATGGAATGCCTAATGATTGTTTCGGAAGTTCTGCTTCTATGGATGATGAATATCTGGTGATAGGTGCACCTTTCGATGATATTAATGGAAGCTGTTCTGGAGCTGCATATATTTTTTATAGGAATGGAACCTGTTGGGAAGAACAATCAAAAGTAACTTACTTTGATGAAGATAACTTTGGTCCATTCGCTACATCTGTATCTATATCAGGTGATTATTTGGTTTGTGGTGCTCTTTTTGATGAAGGTTATTGTATTGCTTCTGGATCCGCTTATATGTTTCAACGAGATGGTACTACTTGGATCGATCATTCAAAAATTACTTCATCTGCAGGTTCATTATTTTATGTTTTTGGATGCTCAGTTTTTCTAGATGGAGACGATCTTATTATTGGAGCTTCAGGTTGGAGTGATTATCAAATCGGTTCTGCATTTGTTTTTCATAAAGAGGATGACATATGGTTGGAGCAAACACAACTTATCCCATCAAATGGTGAAATTGGTGATCAATTTGGATATTCTGTTGCTTTTGAAGATTGTTACATTTTAGTTGGTGCTAATTATGCAAATGATCGTACTGGTGCTGCTTACTTATATTACAATGAAGGCGTATCTGCTGATGAAGAATATACGAGTCCATCTGTAATGACAACACATCTCTCCAATTATCCCAACCCTTTCAATCCAATCACAACAATTTCTTTCTCAATTCCGAAAGACAGCAATATAGAATTATCAGTTTACAACTCAAAAGGGCAAAAAGTGAAACAACTTGTCAGTAATCAGCTTTCAGCTGGTCAGCATTCTGTAGTCTGGAATGGTGTTGATGATAAAAGTAAACCTGTTAGTTCAGGCGTTTATCTTTATAAATTAAATGTTAATGGAAAAACCGAAGCAGTGAAAAAGTGTTTGCTACTGAAATGAAAAAGATGCTGCTAACAAGCGTATCAGTGCTCCGAGTGAAAGAGAAACAAGAAGAGCACCGCATACGCCAAACATTAGCAGCAACATAAAGAACTGGAGGAGGAAATGAAAAAGTTATTAACCTTATTGATAATCACACTTTTTGTAAGTGTAGGTCTATTTGCAGATTGGGGGAATGAAGAAAAAGAAATCGCTTTCGATGGTGATGCTGAAGATCGTTTCGGGTACTCAGTTTCTATTTCCGGAGATTATGCCGTGATCGGGGCTTATCGGGACGATGATTTTACCGGCTCTGCTTATATCTTCTATTATAATGGTTCAGATTGGTCTATGCAGGTAAAATTAACCGCATCCGATGGTTCTACTGGTGATCGGTTTGGTTGGTCAGTTTCCATATCCGGAGATTATGTTGTTGTCGGGGCTTATAAAGATAATTACTATGGTACTAATTCCGGTTCAGCATATATTTTTCAAAGAAGTGGTACTAGTTGGCCTGAGCAGGATAAGTTAACCCCTTCCGATGGTGCTATGGGTGATTGGTTCGGCTTCTCAGTTTCTATATCTGGAGATTACGCAGTAATTGCAACTCCTTATGATGATGATAATGGAGATGATTCTGGTTCTGCTTATATCTTTTATTATGATGGTTCGAGTTGGTCTATGCAGGAAAAATTAACCGCATCCGATGGTTCTACTTTCGGTAATTCAGTTTCCATTTCCGGTGATTTTGCTGTGATCGGGGCTTCTGCTGATGATGAGAATGGGTATTGGTCCGGTTCGGCTTATATCTTTCATAGAAGTGGTACAAGTTGGTCTCAGGAGGATAAATTAACTGCTTCCGATGGTATTTCTTGGGATCGATTCGGTTGGTCAGTTTCTATTTCAGGAGATTATGCTGTGATCGGTGTTCCTTTCGATGATGATAATGGATCTGCATCTGGTTCTGCTTATATCTTTTATAGATGTGGTACAAGTTGGGCTGAGCAGACAAAATTAACCGCTTCCAATGCTTCTGCTGATGATCGGTTTGGTCGAGCAGTTTCCATTTCAGGAGATTATGCTGTGGTCGGAGCAATGTGGGATGATGATAATGGTTCAAATTCCGGATCGGCTAATATCTTCCAAAGAAACGGTTCTAGTTGGTCTCAGCAAGGATTATTAACCGCTTCAGATGGTGCTGCTTATGATGATTTCGGTATCTCAGTTTCCATTTCCGGTGATTTTGCTGTTATCGGGGCTTCTGGGGATGATGATAATGGAGATGATTCTGGTTCTACGTATTTCTATGAAAATCTATATATTGCAGTTAACCCCTCTTCAGTGCAAGGAATTGAATACCCGGAATTAAAATCTGCATATCCCAATCCATTCAATCCAACAACAACAATTTCTTTTTCAATTCCCAATGATAACGAAGTTGAACTTACAGTTTATAACATAATAGGACAGAAAATCAAAACAATTGCTCAGAAAGAGTTTAATAAAGGTTATCACTCAATTAATTGGAATGGAGATGACGAATTAGGGAAGATGGTGAGTTCAGGAATTTATTTTTATAAGTTGAATGTAAATGGTAAAACCGAAGCAGTGAAAAAGTGTTTACTTTTAAAATGAAAAGGATGCCACTAACAAACAGCTCCACGCCAAGCAAGAAGAAAAAGTGAAAGAGCGTGGCAGCTGCCAAACATTAACCAACATTCCGCTTCGCTCCATGTTGGTTAACGCCGGGCGCGACACTGTAAAAGACTCGCAACAGTAACGAAGCGTAACATCGATTAAAATTGCGTCCACGGGGACTCGCAAATCGACAACCTGTGACTTTGATTTGTTCGTCTTTTATCATCTTACTAATCGCATCAGGATTTGAAAAATCAAATCCAATGCTCATGGCAAGATGACGTGGCACGCCCGGCGTTATGCCTAATTGAAAGATTAGTAACGCTATCTATAATTCTTTGAGACAGATAAGGAGTTAGCATGATTAAACGATTGTTCATTATACTGATTTCCATTTTTATTTCAGTATCTTTATTAGCAAAAGTTAGTAATTGGTGGACTGAAATTGATACACTTAAGATTCATACTAATAAAACTTATGTACATTACAAAATATATCAAGATTCAATATTGATATCAGACGAAGAAGCTTTCTTATATCCAGTTATAAGGGAGTTCCCAAAATACCGTTTTTTTCCATATATTTTTAA
>DAOUVH010000118.1 GCA_030667725.1 Candidatus Cloacimonadota bacterium
ACTCTGAAATTCATCAGTTGTAATTAAATTCTCTACTTCAACATTCTCAAAAACACTGAATACTCCGCCATAATGATCATTATGCGCATGAGTTATTAGAACATGATCTATACTGCTAATTCCGTTCTTTTGGCAATAGGGAAGAGCAGATCGCGGAAAGGAATTTATCCCTTTCTCCGGTGGACCGGTATCGATTAGTATTGTTTCATTTTCTGGTGTTTGGATAAGAGCAAGATCCCCTAATCCGCAATCGAAGAATGTGATGGTAAGTTTATTGGAATTTTGTCTTCCTAAAAAAATGAAAATACCGGAAAGAAGAACTACAGAAATCAGAAGCCATTTGCGTTGTTTGAGAGAACTTTTAAATGCCAAAACTAAAGTTGAAAGTATAAGATAAAGCAGGATCAGATGAACAATCGATACAAAAATGAAATCGTAATGGAAAGGAAGCCCGGCAGAAAAACTTGTCCATTTCTCGAATATAAGCATAATTATTTCAAAGCTGTTTTGAAATACAGGAATGCATATTCCGGGAAGGATGATAATGATCAAACTCAATGGCAGGATCATCCCAATAAGCGGGATTCCCAATAGGTTGCCGGCAATTCCATTGAATCCAAATTGATGAAAATTATAAGCTGTGAGCGGAGCCAGAAAAATATTGAGAGTGAATGATGTGCAGATGAGTATTAATACTCCATTCAATATTTGTTTACTTCTACTCAGGTATTCGAGCTCTTCCTTTTTTATTTTTAGGAACCGGAATCTTGGTAAAATATTTAATAATACAAATACTGCCAGGTATGACATCTGAAGTCCAACTGAGAAAAGTTGATTGGGATTAACTGCAGTTATTAAAAGTAAACTTGCGAAAAGGATATTATTTGCAACCGGTTTACGCTGTAATATTTTTGCCAGAAGATAAAGAATTATCATGATGGCTGCTCTGGTTACAGACGGAGCCCATAAACAGATAGCTGCATAAACCAGCAAAATACACATTAAAATTAACCTGCTGATATTCCGCTTTGGTATAAATGTATTTAGAACAGCCAGTATAATTAGTGATAACAACCCAACATGTAATCCGCTCACAGCAAGTAAATGGCTTAAGCCTGCTCTGCACATCATATTCCGTTTATCATCAATTTCATCTTTTTCTGCAATCACAATTGCTTTTACGAAACCGGCATGTTCTCCAAATCTGTTATCTATTTTTTTTCGTAGGAATTGCCTGATCGAAATGACAGTATTCTGAAAAACCTCAGTTCTATTTCCTATTCTTTTAATCGGTGATATTGACCAACCTGAACCGAATATTTTTTTTGCATCAAGGAATTCTTTATAATCAAATGATGCAGGATTTGTAGAACCCGGAAGTTCTTTGATCGTTGCTACTGTAGAAATAATATCTCCGTAATTTAGACTGTCTGTTCTTGTATAGAATTTAATCTTTCCGATAACTTCGCTTTCTTTTATCTGATGTAATTCCAATATGAAACTAAAGTTTCCATCTTTAACTAATACTTCGGAAATTATTCTCCCTTTTATCGGTTGGATTATGTTAGAGTGTTCTATTAGAATTGTCTTTATATGATTCTCAGGGAATTCGGATTGAATGTCAAACCTGAAAATTCCAAGAAATATAACTACTAAGCAAAAACTTATCAGTCGCAGTTTCTTAATGAAAGATAAAAGTAGCAGAATTGGAATTGCTACCATTAGGGGAACAATTTGTAAATCTGTTTGGCTGGCAATGATAATTCCCATAATCCAAAGAATTGCAGGAATGATCAATGTTTGGTTTTTTTGCATATTCCTATCCCATAAATATATTAATGTGCGAATTAAGTGTTTAGAGAAAATGAGTATAAACTAATGAGAAACTGTGTTAACGGAAAAGATAACCTGATCAGATCAGATTTTTGTAATTTTGCTTAGTTTGAATATATACGTCTTTATTTATTCTAATTATATCTTCAATACTTGGGTCCTGAAAATTATGGAACTTACCGATCTGCTTCTCAACAATTCTGCTTATATCTGTAAAGCATATCTTCTTATCTAAGAAAAGATCGATCACAGCTTCGTTGGAAGCGTTTAAAACTGTCGGTAAAATTCCACCTTCCATTCCAGCATTAACGGCAATGTCATAGAGTGGATATCTCTCAATTGATAGCTCATAGAAATTCAAGTTAGGAAGGTCTATAATATTTGTTTTAGGGATAGTTGACTTAATATGGTTTGGATGAGTGAGAGCATATAAAATTGGAATCTGCATGGTTGGGAAGCTTAGTTGTGCTACTATCGAACCATCAACAAATTCTACAAAAGAATGAACAATTGACTGAGGATGAATTATAGCCTTAATATCATCATAAGATTTATGGAATAGCCAGTGTGCTTCGATAATTTCTAAACCTTTATTCATCATTGTAGCAGAATCAATTGTTATCTTTGCACCCATATCCCAGGTTGGGTGTTTGAGTGTGTCTTCCACTGTGATATTTTTAAATTCATTCAAAGGCAGATCTCTGAAAGGACCACCGGATGCAGTGATAATAATGGAAAGGATTTCATCAGGTGTGGAATTTCCAATTGCCTGCAAAATTGCACTGTGTTCACTATCTACAGGAATCAGGTTTGTGTTGGAATGTTCCAGCATCTTCATAATTTTATGACCAGCCATAACCAGTGATTCTTTATTCGCCAGGGCAAGGTCTGCACCTTTGGAAATTGTTGTAACTGATGAACGCAATCCGGCAGAGCCGGAAATTGCGTTCAATACAATGTCACAATCAACCGATTCAATTTTTCTTTGTAATTCATCTTCACCAAACGTAAGATCAGAATTTTTTGGAATATCTGTGATCTTCTGTTGCAGTGCAGAGTTAGTAATAACAAGTTCAGGAATATTGAATTCAACAGCAAGCTCGAATAGTTTAGAATAATTATTATTTGATGTAGCCAAAACTATTTTAAAATCATTTGGATGCTGTCTGATAACTTCTGTTGTCGAAATTCCAATAGAACCAGTTATTCCCAAAACTGCGATTTTCTTCATATTATAAATTCAGTCCTACCGAAACTCTGTGTGAATTTTCCAGTTCATTATCATACTCGAAAGAGTAGTTAATATCCCAGTTTCTTATTTTTAGTTTTAAGCCGGAAGTAATGTTGGTAAGATCATAACCCATGTAAAGGTCAACAGCAGAATGAAGGTTAACTTCATAACCAAGATGATAATCTAAACTTAATGGTCCGAGCGCAACAGAAGAAGATGTATCTCTTCCCTCGGCAAAGATCTCTGTGCGAAGATAAGCTGTAGAATTCCATTTAAAAACAGGAAGAATGAAACTATGATTTATCTCCGAATCTAAAGATGGATTTACGATTTCATGAGTTCCATTTCCCCAAAGTATCTGTGTTGAAAAGAAATCTCTTAATTTAATAGCCAGTATTGTTTTTTCTGACAACATGAAGAAAGTAGAAATATCCGCCCCAAATCCAACTCCATTCTCATCAGCCAGATTACGGTAAGCAAGTTTGGGTGTAAAACCAAGATTATAGTTACCGAACTTTCTGGAAAAACCAAAATAGACAACTATATCGGAATTGTTTACAGAACTGTATTTATAGGGTCGGTTAGTTCCGGAAATTGGCAGGTCAGGATCATATAACTCTGTTAATGGAATATCATCAACACCTATGCGGGTAAGTACAATGGAGAATTTATTTGTTTTTCCCCAGATAGCGGAAGCTGTATCGTAAGAAAGAAGTCCAGAATATTCTTCAGCATGCATAAGCTCAAATCTATTCTCTTCTACTAACACAAGCAAAGCAGAATTCCAATAGGCAATGCTGGAAGAATTTACATCGGATACTCCACAATTACCTAAAGCAAAATTTCTTACACCAGCACCAATCTGGAAAATTTCGCCGGCATATTTTGTGGCAGAAAGTTCAAATGCCACGAGTAATATCATTATTATCATCACGATCTTTAGAGTTTTCATATTTCCCCCGTTGTTACGAATGTCCCAATTATTTTCTTGAGTTGACCACCGGAAAAAGATATTGATAATTTAGCATCATCTCCAGCGCCATCAACGTTCAGAACAACACCTTTACCAAATTTGTTATGGTAAATTTTTTGTCCAATTTTAAAATATTTCTGAGTTTCCGTAACAACTGGTTTCTTGTTTTTGTTTCTCCTTTTGGGGCGTGGTGCCATTAGATCATAATAACGGTTATTTTCAATATCGATCAGATCATCATTGATCTCCATTAAAAAGCGGCTGGGAACAGCCATTGAAATTGAGCCGAATACGTTGCGCATTCTGGTGTAAGTAAGATGAATGGATTTCTTTGCACGCGTTATAGCCACATATAGAAGTCGGCGTTCTTCTTCCAATTTTTGAACATCATCAATAGAACGCGAATGGGGAAGAAGCCCGTCTTCGATGCCTACAATAAATACATGATCAAATTCTAATCCTTTAGCATTGTGCATTGTCATTAGCTTCACTGTTTCTAGGTCTTCATCCAGATTATCCATATCAGTCTGCAATGAAATGCTTTGTAAAAAATCAGTAAGCATGGGGACTTTTTCATTATCATATTCAAAATTATCAGAAAATTCCTGAGTTGCAGTAACGAACTCTTTTAGATTTTCCGTACGTGCAATATCTTTTGGATCATTACTTTTATCATAAAGATCAATAAGCTCGAGCTCATCAATTATCTTTTTAACCAGTGGTGTTATAGGAATTTCCAGAGATAACTTTTTCCATTTTTTCAAAAGCTTCCCAAATTCCAAAACAGTTTGTACAGTTTTCCCATTCAGCGCTGAGATCTCATTTTGGACAGCATCGAATAAAGTCATGTTATTATCTGCAGCAAAACTTTCAATTCTTTCTGTTGAGACCTTTCCAATTTTTCGAGGCGGGAAATTCAGAATTCTAAGGAAACTGTTTGAATCCTGCGGATTGACCAGGATTCTTAAGTATGCAACAATATCTTTG
>DAOUVH010000106.1 GCA_030667725.1 Candidatus Cloacimonadota bacterium
GTGCTTCAGAAGGCTGTAATCGGAATTGCCGGAGCAGGTGGGCTTGGTTCCAATATTGCTGTTTCATTGGTTAGAACAGGAATCGGAAAACTTATCGTAGCAGATTTCGATAAAATTGAACCTTCCAACCTGAATAGACAGCAATTTTTTGCAGATCAAATTGGAATACCCAAAGTGATAGCTCTGCTGGAAAACCTGAGCAAGATCAGTCCATTTACCAAATATCAAGTACATGAGATCAAACTAAATGAAGAGAATATTCCTTTCATCTACAAAGATGTTGATATTATGATAGAAGCCTTTGATAAAGCGGAAATGAAAACAATGCTGATAGAAACATGGCTTACGAATTTTCCTGATAAGCCCATAATTGTAGCTTCCGGATTATCAGGCTGGGGAAAAAATGAAATTCTTCATTCAAGAATAATTGATAATCTCTACATTTGCGGAGATGAAGAAACAGAACTGCAAACCGGCATCTCCCCAATGGCTCCTCGCGTGGGAATAGTTGCAAATATGCAGGCAAATCTTGTTTTGGAATTGTTACTCAGGGAAATATAAAGTGAAGCACAGAGCCACTGAGACACAGAGGTCACAGAGAATGAATGATATTAAAAAAATCAAAATAGTAGATTCCCGATTTCTCGGGAATGACAAATAGTAAATCTGGTTTATCAATAATATGAAAATAATAACTGTAAATGATAATATAATTAATTGGGAAGAAAACATGACAATAGTCAGAATTTTAAAAATTATGAATTACACTTTTAGAATGCTGGTTGTGAAAGTAGACGGTAAACTAATTAAGAAGCACGAATATGAGTCTACAATAGTATCTCATGGTGCTGATGTTAAAGTTATTCATCTGATCAGTGGAGGGTAGAATATATTTTTTATTTACAGAGAATCATAAGAAGTGTTTTTTGTCTTAGAGGTAATATGAAATTAATTATATTATTAATATGTTGTTCTGTGCTTTATTCTTGTTCGGGACACAAACTTGTTAAAGATTTTGAGAAACAAGACATTCCTGAATCGGCAGCAGGTCTGGAAGAATTCCAAATAGGCGACGAAGAAGAAGATAATGTCATAACACAAAAGAACGCTAATGCAAGATTAGTATATGCTGATAATCTCATAAAACTTGGTGATTACCAGTTAGGCATTAGAATCTACTTGGAAGTTTATAATGATGATAAATACAGAGAAGATCAGAGAGATGACGCACTTTTTAGATTAGGATTGACTTATGAAAGTGTTCTATTTGAAAATGCTGATTATAATAAATCAATTTATTATTATGAATTATTAATAACCGAATTCCCTTTATCAGATCGCCGGCTTGAAGCTTATCAGCGAAGTGAATCATTGAAATTGCAAATTGAAGAAAGAGAGATTTATAAGAAAAACAATACAATTGAATAGAGAGAAATCAATGTTTAAAACAAACGAATATTTTGAAGGAAAAGTAAAATCCATAGCTTTTAAAGATACTAAAAGTGATGCAACAATTGGCGTTATGGCACAAGGTGAATATGAATTTGGAACTTCCAAAATGGAAGTAATGACTGTTATCAGCGGAAAATTAAAAGTAAAATTACCCGGTTGTGATTGCTGGAAAGAATATGGGAAATATGATTCCTTCACCGTTCAAGCTAATAAAAAGTTTTTTGTGAAAATTGAAGGAGAATCTACTTATATTTGCCGTTATTACAATGAATCAGATTGTGGATGCGGTTGTAATTGCAGTTAAAATACATTCATGCGAAAGAGTTTAATTCTATTTATTACACTATTGATCGTTGTCATAGGATCCATAAACTTATTTTCTGCTGAAAAACCTGATCTTGAACTATTTGAAGGAAAGCTCAAAAATATGGGCGACGAATGGTTTATCATCTCCGATGGAAATTTCTTTCAATTAGCTTTAGCACCTGAAGAATTCCTTTTAGAGAACAATGTTGTTCTTACACCTAAAGAACCTCTTAAAGCTGAAGGCGTAATAGTTGATGAAGTGATCAGTGTTTTCCGCATTCTTACAACTGATAACATAATAGATTTGAGAGACATTTCGGGAAATCCTTTATGGCAGGAAGATAAACAGATTGGGCATTATAAAGTTAATCCAAAAATGTGTATTGGATGTAAGCTATGTGTGAGTGCTTGTCCCACCGATGCTATCTCGATGATTCACGGACGTGCAGTTATCAATGCTGACAAGTGTATCGATTGTGGAATCTGTGAAAATGGAAATGGTGACTATAAAGGCTGCCCAACCGATGCGATAACAAAGCAGGAATGATCAGAACTCTAGTTACCAAACCCCAGCTTGGTAACCTACATAAATTTAATGGAATTATCGTTTCCAAGCTGAAGCTTGGAAACGAGATTGAACTTCTGTCATTCCCGTCCCGCCACTACGGGAGGAATCAAAGAACACTAAAAAGAAGGCAATTCCCAAGATAAGTTGACAACCAATTCTAATAAAATTATTTAGAATCAATAATTTACGGAGGTAATTGTGGATTGTCCGGTTTGCAAAAATGAACCTATGATCGTGTTGGAACTTAATGAGGTTGAAATAGATTATTGTTTAAGCTGCAAAGGTATTTGGTTAGATGCTGGAGAATTGGAATTACTTCTGGAAAGCAGTATGGAAACACAAGATTTTTTAAACTCTTTTACTATTGATGATCAAACAACAGAAAAAAAACTCAAATGCACGATATGTAATAAAAAAATGGAAAAGATATTAGTTGCCGGAGATAAAAAAGTACGCATAGACAAATGCAAATTTAATCACGGAATATGGTTTGATGCTGATGAATTGGAAGACATTCTTGAAATGGGAAGTTTAGGAAAAGATGATAAAGTTCTAACTTTGTTAAGAGATATGTTCGGGAAGAATCAGATAATAGAATAAATTTGCACAATAAAATAATTGGCTGGCATACAGATGTTATGTGTAATATTTTAAATTTGTAAGAGGTGTTGATGATAAAAAATTACTTGAAGATTATCTTAAGAAATTTTAAAAGAAACAAAATTTATTCATTCCTCAACATCTTTGGTTTAGCAATCGGTTTAGCACTGGTTTTTCTTATTGTGCTTTATGTACATCACGAAACTTCATACGACGCTTACAATAATAATGCCGATAGGATAATTCGGGTAACAAGATATCAAAAAGATTTGGATTGGATAGAATCTGAGACATCATATCTGCTAGCTCCGGTTTTGCGGGATGAATATCCGGAAGTGAAAATTGTAGCGCGTACAAGAGCAATCAGCGTAGAAATAGAGCACAATGAGAAATTCGAACAGAACTATTTCAATTGTGTAGATCACGAAATTCTTGATATTCTTACATTAGATTTTGTTTACGGTTCTCGTAAAAATGCCTTAACAGATCCATATGATATTCTTCTTTCAGAGACACGTGCAGCAAAACACTTCCCCGATGAAAATCCGGTTGGGAAAATACTTCCGGTAAGAATGTATGGTGAAACAATAGATTTTACGGTAAAAGGAGTATTGAAAAACGTTCCAACAAATTCCACCTTCGCTATGCCATTTCTAGTTAATATTGACCTTGCCAAGAAATTTTTCCAATTTATTCGAAATAGATATGGTGGTGGTGTTTATTTTGAACAATGGTCTTTTAATCATTACCAAACATATGTTTTGCTAAAAGCAGATTGTGATCGTAAAGCTTTTATAGATAAAATTAACAAAATCCCTGCCAAACATCATTATGAAGGGATGCAGGTTACTTATGATATCCAGCCATTAAAGCATATTTATTTACAATCAAATGATTTTACAAATAATCCAACAAGGAGTGGAAATCTTACCGATTTATACCTGTTTTCCAGCATAGCCTTCCTCATCCTGTTTATTGCCTGCACAAATTTTATTATTCTCTTCACAGCTCAATCAATAAAGCGTTCCAAAGAAATTGCTGTTAGAAAAATTGTGGGAGCAGAACAGAAAAGTTTAATAAAACAGATCATGTTTGAATCTGTTTTCACTTCATTCATAGCCTGCTTCATCGCTATTGGCCTAACCTATTTATTACGTCCTGGGATTGTTCATTTTCTAAATGTTCCGCTAGATATTAATTATATCAAAAATTATATTTATCCGCTTTCTCTGATTGTTATAACATTGTTGGTCGGTTTAGTTTCAGGCAGTTATGTGGCATTTTATATCTCGCATCTTGATCCGCTGATAATTCTCAGAAGCAGTATCTCTACTTCCAGTTCAAAGTCTCTATTCCGTAGAATTGTAATTTGTCTGCAAATGGTTATTTTTATTGGTTTGATATCCTCTTCCCTAGTCATTTATAAACAACTTCATTTTTTTAGAAACACTGATATGGGATTTGATAAAGAACAACTATTAACCATAGAATTAACCAGTGGAGATTTCAGTGAGCATTATTATTCATTCCTTGATGAACTAAGTAGAAACCCAAATATTATCAATGTAACGGGTGGTTTTTTTCTCCCACCTTATGATGGTAGATCGATAATGATGGAAACGCTTTTTGACGATCCTAATCAACAAATACAGGTGGAGTATAATCACGTAGATTTCAATTTCTTTGAGACCTTTAACATTGAGATGGTAAGTGGGAGATCGTTTTCTCAAGAGTTTGCGGCTGATACTCTAAACTCGATCATCTTGAATGAGACTGCTGTAAAACAATTACATATAAATGATCCTATTGGAAAGACTATTAGAGACAAAGAAATAATTGGAATTGTTAAAGATTTTCATTTTCATAGTTTATACATTAAAATCGAGCCAATGATCTTCGGCTATAGCCCAATATCTCAAAATGGATATGTGGGAATCAAATTATCACCTCACAATGTTCAAGAAACCATAAAATTTATTGAACATACATGGAATAAATTTAATACAGGCAAAGAAGCTCCCTTTGAATTTGAATTCGTAGATGAAACAATTGATCAACTGTATTGGGAAACTCAAAATTTTGGTAAAACAATTAACTATTGCACATTATTTGCAATTTTTGTAGCATGTCTGGGTTTATTTGGACTCACGATGTTCATCACAGAACAGAAATCAAAAGAAATAGGAATTCGCAAGGTATTCGGAGCTTCTTCTTTCAGAAAATTAAAACATCTTTCCCGTGAGATTATCTGGATGAGCTTAATCTCAACTGTTATAGCTATCCCGATTGTTATTTATCTAATGAACAAATGGCTTTTGGA
>DAOUVH010000211.1 GCA_030667725.1 Candidatus Cloacimonadota bacterium
ATATCCATTTTGATGGAAATATCTCATTTCTGGAACAACCGGAATTTAATGATAAAAGATCTATTCTTACATTCCTTAACTTTATGCAAAGACAAGATCACCTGATAAACTTAATGCAGGAAAAAGAAACCGGTTCATGGAATATATTGATGGGTGAAGATTTTGCACAATCTGAATTCACAAATTTTGCTATGATCTTTGCTAAATATGAGATCTTTGGAATCCCGGGATATCTGGGAGTACTCGGACCAATAAGAATGAATTATGCAAAAAACATCGCAATAATTAGAGATATTGCGAATATTATAACTGAAACCACGAAAAAAGGAATGGTGGTACCAAAAAAATGACAAAGAAGAAAACAGAAAAAAAGCAAGAAGAAAAGAAGCAGAAGAAAGAACTCACGCTTGAAGAAAAGTATTTAAATCTGTTAGCAGAGAACGCTGAGTTAAAGGATAAATGGGTGCGTAATGCTGCGGAATTTGAAAACTTCCGACGTAGAACCATTTCCGAAAAATCCGATTGGATAAAAAATGCCACTGAAAGGATCGTGTTGGAACTATGTGATGTACTTGATAATTTCGAACGTGCAATGCATCCGGAAGCGGAAAAGAATCGGGAATCGTATGAAAAAGGAATTGATTTGATCTTCCAGCAATTGGATGGAGTTTTAAAAAAAGAAGGTGTGGAAAAAATAGCAGCTTTGGGAGAAGAATTCGATCCGCAGTTCCACGAAGCTTTAGCTCACATTCCTTCCGAATTAGATGATAATAAGATCGTGGCTGTGATCCAAAACGGCTATACAATGAATTCAAAAGTGATAAGACCTGCACGTGTAGCAGTTTCCAATGGAGAAAAGCCGGAAGATATTAGCAACGAACAAAACAAACAAAAACGTAAAAAGAAAAAGTAACTCAAGCATTCTTGTTTGAGAAAAGTATGATATAGGAAAAATAATGAAAAAAAGAATAAGGTATAATGGAGGATATTATGGGTAAGATCATAGGTATTGACCTTGGAACAACAAACTCTTGCGTTAGTGTGATGGAAGGTGGAAAACCAACTGTTATTCAAAATGCAGAAGGTACAAGAACTACACCATCTGTAGTTGCTTTTACCAAAGACAAACAAAGATTAGTAGGGCAGTTGGCGAAACGTCAGGCTGTTACAAACCCGAAGAACACAGTTTCTTCAATTAAAAGATTTATGGGAAGACAATTAAATGAAGTCGGCTCAGAAATTCAAAACGTTAACTATCAGATCAAAGGTGGAAAATTCGGTGAAGCTACAGTTCACGTTGATGTAGAGAATAAAGATTTTACACCTCAGGAAATTTCTGCCATGATCCTCACTAAAATGAAGGAAACTGCAGAAGCTCATTTGGGAACAACAATCACGGAAGCTGTGATCACAGTTCCAGCCTATTTTAATGATGCTCAAAGACAGGCAACTAAAGATGCCGGTAAAATTGCCGGACTCGATGTGAAAAGAATCATTAATGAACCAACTGCTGCAGCTCTTGATTACGGTCTCGAAAGTAAGAAAGAAGAAAAAGTAGCCGTTTACGACCTGGGTGGCGGAACATTTGATATTTCCATTCTGGAAGTTGCCGAAGGTGTTGTAGAAGTTCTTTCTACAAACGGTGATACACACCTTGGCGGAGATGACTTTGATAAGAAGATCATGGATTGGATTCTAAGTGAATTCAAAAAGCAGGAAGGTGTAGATATCTCCAGCGATGCTATGGCTCTGCAAAGAATCAAAGAAGCTGCTGAAAAAGCTAAGATCGAACTTTCCGGAACTCAAACAGCCAACATCAATCTGCCGTTTATTACTGCTGATGCTTCCGGACCGAAACATCTTAATCTTGATCTCTCTCTTTCACAATTCAATAGAATGGTTGGTGATCTTATCGCACGTTCTATCGATCCTTGTAAAATAGCTTTAAAAGATGCTAAAATTAAAACAAGTGATATTGATGAAATATTGGTTGTTGGCGGAAGCACAAGAATTCCAGCTGTAATAGAAGCAGTAGAAAAATTCTTCGGTAAAAAAGCTAATAAAAGTGTGAATCCTGATGAAGTTGTTGCAGTTGGTGCTGCAATTCAAGGTGGAATTCTATCCGGTGATGAAAACCTGAACGATATTCTACTTCTCGATGTAACTCCTCTTTCATTGGGTATTGAAACTCTGGGCGGTGTGATGACATCTCTCATCGAAAGAAACACAACTATTCCAACTAAGAAGAGCCAGGTATTCTCAACTGCTGCAGATAACCAACCGGCAGTTTCTATTGTTGTGCTTCAGGGTGAACGTTCTATGGCTGCGGACAACCGAAGACTTGGTAATTTTGAACTTACCGGTATTCCAGCCGCACCACGTGGAATTCCACAAATTGAAGTAACATTCGATATTGATGCAAACGGCATTTTACATGTGCATGCTAAAGATAAAGGCACCGGACAAGAACAATCTATCAAGATAGAAAGAACCGGTTCATTAGATGAAAGTGAAATCGATAGAATGGTTAAAGATGCTGAAGCTCATGCTGATGAAGACGCAAAACAAAAAGAATCTATCCATGCACGTAATGAGCTTGATACATTGATCTTCTCAACAGAAAAAAGTATGAGTGAACATGGTGACAAACTCAAAGATGAAGAAAAGAAACCTATCGAAGAAGCAATAAAAGAAGCAAAAGAAAAACTTGATGAACTCAATAAAAAATCAGCTTCCAAAGAAGAGTATGAAGCTGTTCGTGATGACCTTGCCAAGAAAGCTCAAAAAATTGGTGAGATAATTTATGCAGAAATGCAAAAAGAACAGCAAGCTCAAGGCGGACCAAATATGGGAGATGCTGATTTTGACCCAAGTAAAATGGGTGGACAACAACAAGAGAAAAAAGAAGACGGTCCGGTTGACGCTGACTTTGAAGTTGTGGACGAAGAAGAAAAAAAATAAATATATCCGGATTGAATTAATATAATATTTAGCCTTGCGGAGCTTTGCCTTCGCAAGGTTGAATTATAATGAGGAGAATGATGGCTAAGAGAGATTACTATGAAGTTCTGGGAATTGATAAAAACGCCAACGCAACAGAAATAAAAAAAGCCTATCGCAAACTGGCGATGAAGTATCATCCCGATAAAAACAACAACGATAAAGCAGCCGAAGAAAAGTTCAAAGAATCATCGGAAGCCTATGAAGTTCTCAGCGATGAAAATAAAAAACAGAGATATGATCAATTTGGACATGCCGGCATGGAAGGTGCTTTTGGTGGAGGCGGATTTGGCTGGGATAATTTCACTCACGCCTCAGATTTCTCTGATATTTTTGGAAG
>DAOUVH010000173.1 GCA_030667725.1 Candidatus Cloacimonadota bacterium
TTGCATCAAAATTCTTTAGTATAACAAGTCGGAATTTTGCCATGAAAGGCATCATTTCAAGTTGTTCCAAAGCACTCATTGCTGAATCCGTATCAGCATGAAGTACTATGGAATCAAATTCTTCAGAGCCAGGAGATTTAAATTTTTTTGTAATTTCTTTTTGAACTATATCCTTGAGGTAATTCTCCGGACCGAAGATATAATAAACAGGTTGAGGCTTTTGACTCGGAAAATTTCTTAAAAATTCATAATGCGGAATACTTTGTGGTTTAGCCATATTAATGATTTAAATATAATATTAATGTAACAATAGCAATTAACCAGCAATAATATGCAAAGTACTTTAATTTTTGTTTTTTTACGATTTCAATGAGGAAAGAAATTACCAAATACCCGGAAATGAAAGCTGCAAGTGTACCCAAAAGATAAGGTAACCAAAGTGATTTATCAAGATTGAATATATTTGAAAGCTTAAGAATGGTTGCTCCCAATATGGCAGGAATTGAAAGAATAAAAGAGAATCTGGCGGCTTCTTCTCTATCTAATCCCGCAAAGATTCCAACAGCGATTGTTGTCCCCGAACGTGATATACCGGGGAGTATTGCGAAAGCCTGAGTAAACCCTATAAGAATGGACTTTTTGATCCCAAGCTGGTGTGTTTTGATCCCCTTAGGTTCGATCTTGTCTGAAATAAATAGTATGAAACCTGTGATGATCAGCATGAAACTTGGAATGTACAGTGATGAAAAGGCTTTAGTGAGCGGTTCTTCAAAATAAAGACCCAATATACCGGTTACAGTTGTAGCAACAATTAAGTAAAATATTGTATTTCTATTTCTTGTATGTATTGATTCTTTGTTTTTGAATAAAATTAGTGATCTTATTAAAGAAATAATATCCTTACGAAAATAGAGCAATACTGCAAATACTGAGCCAAGATGCAAAATTATTTCAAAACCTATATCAGGGTTTTTGAACTTTAAGTAATGTTCAGCAAGAACAAGATGTCCTGAGCTGCTAACAGGAAGGAACTCGGTTAATCCCTGGATTATTCCTAATAAAATTGCTTTAAAAAGTTCCATGAACTGCTGCTCCTAGATTATTTCCGGTAACTTTGATTTGAATAATTCAGATACCGGGACCAATTCAACATTGAGTTTTTCAATCTCTTTTATGAATTCTTTTAAGAAATCATATCTGTCCTGTGTAGCACAATGTGTAATAACTAAGATCTTATCCCGATCCTTAGCCAGATATTTTAATTGCCTTAATTTTATTGCAAGTGTTTTATTTGTTATTGATGGCGTATCCAGAAAAAATTGATTTTCACAAGTTGGGATCAGCATCTTTTTTGCGGTATCATATGCAATGGAAGATTGAGATGTGCGACTATCTACAAAATATAGATCATGATCCTTTAAAACTTGCAGAACGATTCTCATAACAGATTCATCTGTGGTTGCGAAAGAACCCATATGATTATTAGCACCGACACACAATGGAAATTGCTTTATATAACCTTCCATTCTGCGCTTGATCTCTTTTTCTGATAGATGCACATAGATTGCATTAGCGCCAGGATTATCTCTTGGATAGCTAACCGGTTCCATTGGAATGTGGATCATCGTCTCATGACCAGTCTCAGCAGCTTTGTTCATCACATGTTTGGAGAATTTTTGGTCAGGAAGGATCGCGAAAGTAACATTACTGTTTAAGCTGCAGAAATCATCCAATAATTTATTGTTTCGAATTCCAAAATCATCAACCACAATGGCAAGCTTAGTTCTTGTTTTTGTTTCAATATGTGATTTGCTATAATACAAACTTACAAAATATTTTTGGGAATCGCGTGGATCTTCTAGTTCCAGAACTTGTTTATTACCATTGTTCTTTTCTTTCCCGCTTAATATTTTTCCGCCAATTAATTCTACTCGACCTGTAATTATTATATTAGCATAATTTAAGTCCATTTCCGAACTATCTATTCTTATAGAAATATAAATGGCATCATCACCAATATGATTCTTATAGTTCTTTTCGGGTACTCCAAGTAGAAGTTTTGCATGGACTATTGCATCAAGAACCGATATCTCTTCCTGCTTTTGTTTAACGGATACCTTCTCTTTTTGCAGTTGGGGATTTTTTAAAAGATTATTAATTTTATCATAATTAAATAAAATTAATATTAACATGAAACCTATAAATAGAAGAACATACAAATAATTTTTATCAATTGTATATTGTTTAACGCTCTTTCTCTTTCCCATTTTTCTCCTTCACATAGGTTGTCTATTTTGCTAAGGAATTTGAGTCAAGTAAATAATTATTGATATTAAAATATTATTTAAAATTATTAAAATTGAAATAAAAAAGGCTGTTCGATTAATCGAACAGCCTGAATATATGGTGGGCGCGGAGGGACTTGAACCCCCGACCACCTGCTTGTAAGGCAGGCGCTCTCCCAACTGAGCTACACGCCCAAGAATTATTGTATTTTAAATTAAATGGTGGGCGCGGAGGGACTTGAACCCCCGACCACCTGCTTGTAAGGCAGGCGCTCTCCCAACTGAGCTACACGCCCATTTAATTTTATCACATTTATTAATAAGAAGGAACATAAAAACTGGTCGGGGCGAGAGGATTTGAACCTCCGACTCCTGGTTCCCAAAACCAGTGCGCTAACCGGACTGCGCTACGCCCCGACGACGACCGCAACAAAAAAAATCCGGCTCTATAGAGTCAAGATTTTTCTAAGTGATTTAACAAAAAAAATCAATATTGAATTATTATCTTGCTTTTGATGTTTGGTTTGATTGATATATAAAATATTTTACTTGTGTATTACAAAATTCAATTCAGTAGCCTAAATAGAATTAGTAGATTATGAACATTTTCTAAAACCGAATATATGAATAAATAAAGCCCCGAGAAATCGGGGCTTTATTTATTATTAATTATTTTAGAAAGTAGTTCCAAATTGGAAATGAGGTTCCCAAACTTTGTCTTCAAAGTTATGAGCATAATCAAATCCGATTAGACCGAACGGACTTTGGATACGAATACCAACTCCGGCTCCGCTTTTCATATCCCAGAAGTTGAAATCTTCCAATCGGTTGTAGCAATTTCCAGTATCAAAGAATAACAAACCCACAATTTGATCGCTGCCAATTGGTGCACTATATTCAGTTGAAAAAATTATCTCTCTCAAACCACCTTCAGATGGTCCGATAGAACGATCAGCGTATCCTCGAATCCCATCAGCACCAGTTCCTCCAAGATAAAATCTTTCATCTGGTGGAGCTTCCATTCCACCATATCCGGTAACATAACCAAAACGCCACTTGGTTCTCAGTGCAAGTTTCCAGATGGTTTTTGTGTACCAGCTAACCTGAGCAATTTGTTTGAAAAAGTTGAAATCACCTTGTAGCGGTCCTCCGGCAATTTCATTATAGAGAGTAAAATTGGATCCGGAAGTAGGAAAGAAAATATTGTCTCTGTGATCTCTTGAAAAACTCAATGAGATCGAACTTGTATTCTGCCAGCCGCTTTCATCAAGTTCAATCAGGATATCAGATGCATCATCTTCTCTACCGTCTAAGATCGAGTATTCTTTTGAATAGAATGAATAACTTGCTACAAATTTGGAATAATTCAAGAACCCCAGTGGATGTCCAAGTCGAATAGATCCGCCATTCGTTTTTACTTCATATGTATCCCATTCCTTAGTAGTAAGATAAATATCGGCACCAACAAGAGTAGATGAATCAAGGAAATATGGATTCGTGAAATTGAAACTGAAATTTGAAGTCGTACTACCAAACTCCCATTTTATACCACTTTGCCAGGAGTTCCCAA
>DAOUVH010000260.1 GCA_030667725.1 Candidatus Cloacimonadota bacterium
TCAGAAATATTAGCCGTCAAAAATTCTACTCAATTCTTAATATACTGGGTTTAGCTATTGGAATTACCTGCTGTCTGCTTATTGTGCTGTATATTCAAACGGAATTAAGTTACGACAAATTCTATCCCAATGCAGACAGGATTTTTCGCCTGAACAATGAGAATGATATGGGCGGAAAGATTGATAAATACTGCAATGCTCCGCGACCAATTTCTCCCACTATGAAAGAGATCTATCCAGAAATTCTAGAGAGTACTAGAGTATGCGGTGTGAATGGTCTATACACTCATAAAGCTAATATTTATTATGAAGAAAATGCCGTTGTTACAAATCAAATATTTGCAGTTGATTCAACCTTCTTCAATGTTTTTCGTAATGAATTTATTGAGGGAAATGCAGAAGAAGCTTTCTCCCAGCAAAATGCTATCATTATTTCCGAAAGTCTAGCTAAAAGAATATTTGGAGATGAAGATCCCTATCAAAAAACTATCTCGATAGAAAATGCTTTTGACCTAGTAGTAACAGCCGTTATCAAAGATCTCCCCGGACGTACTCATTTTCCATACGAAGCACTTGTCCCCTGGGTAGGAGCATACCGACAGGGAGAAGAAAATGTGTGGTATGGCTGGCAAGTATATCATTATTTTCTTTTGGTTGATGAAGCCGATCCTGCAGATTTGGAATCAAAATTTCCTGAATTCTTTGAAACCTACATGAAAGAAACATACGACAGAATAAACGGACATTCAACACTTTCCTTACAATCAATTAAATCCATTCGTCTTCATTCCGACCTAGTGTGGGAAATGTATCCCAATGGCGATATCATCTATATTTATGTATTCAGCATCATAGCTGTTTTCCTGCTTCTTATTGCCTGTATAAACTATATGAACCTGGCTACAGCTCGTTCTACTCGGCGCAGCAGGGAAGTTGGCTTACGTAAAGTTTTCGGTTCAAACCGTGGTGCCTTGATCCGGCAATTCCTGCTGGAATCGATATTGATGGCAACAGGAGCTGCAACAATCTCTCTTGTTCTTGTCGAATTATTGTTACCCGTATTTAATGATATCACATCTTTAAACGTGACAATGAATCTGATCACTAACCCAGTATATCTAATTGGAACACTTTTATTAGGAATTGTTATTGGATTTTTAGCTGGAATTTATCCAGCCTTTTTCCTTTCTCATTTTCAACCTGTTCACACACTCAAATCAGAAACCGTCAAAGGTACCAAAGGAGCTTTATTTCGAAAAATTTTGATCATAATTCAATTCAGTATTTCCATTGCTATGATCATCGGGACCCTTGTTGTTATCAAGCAATTGATGTATTCCAAAAATAAAGATCTGGGCTTTAATAAAGAATATTTAATGGCGATTAGTATTCAGAATCCACAAATTGAACAACAGATGCAATCTTTCAAGCAAGAACTTGTTTCACATCAAGGTATCATGTCAGCAGCAGCTTCTTTCAATATACCCGGTACAACTTTCAATCGGTCTCCGGTTCGAGCAGAAACAAATGAAGGTGATATTCAGCAGATGAGCTGCCAATTCATGCAGGCAGATTTTGATTATATTGATGCCATGCAAATGGAAATATTAGAAGGTCGGAATTTCAGTCGGGATATAGAAAATACATGGGTTCAATCTGTAATGGTAAATGAAGCTGCTGTGCGAAAATTTGGCTGGAATGAACCTCTTGAAAAAAGAGTTGTAGCATTCACTGACAGTTTAGGTAATGATAATTTTGCAAATATTATCGGTGTAGTTAAGAATTTTCATGCCAATTCCATGCGGCAGGAAATTCATCCGGTTCTCATCTGGCTCATTACTGATGATATGCAATACCGTTACCGTGAAAATCTTCGAGTATTCGTTCGCATTAAAGGTGAGAATTATCTCGATACAATCAACTATATTACAGAAGTCTGGAATCGTTTCAGTCCTGATGAACCTATTCGGTTTGTATTTGTAGATGATCAATTAAATCAGCTCTATCTGGCGGAAGAAAAACTGATAGTTCTTTTTACCTATTTCACAATTATCACAATATTCATTGCCTGTCTTGGTTTATTTGGATTGGCAGCTTTTACAGCTGAACAACGAACCAAAGAAATAGGTGTTCGCAAAGTTATGGGAGCATCCGTATTGCAAATCGTTGCACTGCTCTCCAGGGATTTTATCAAATTGGTCATTCTATCATGTTTGATAGCTTGTCCGTTAGCCTATCTGGCAATGAGTAAATGGTTGCAAAACTTTGCCTATCGCACCAATATCAGTTACTGGATTTTCTTTGCATCTTGTGGATTAGCACTGGTTATTGCACTAGTTACGGTTAGTGTTCAAACATTAAGATCAGCTCATTCCAATCCTGTAGAAGCACTGAAATATGAGTAAAGGATGTAGCAATGTTTAAAAATTATCTTAAAATAGCTTTTAGAAACTTATTACGACAAAAAGTGTTTTCAGCAATTAATATAGTCGGTTTGGCTATAGGATTAACTTGCGGAATTTTGCTTTCTCTTTGGATATTTGATGAGATCAGTTATGATAAATTCCATGAAAATGGTGAAAATATTTACAGGATTTTAGAAAATCAGAGTTACTCATCACAAAATATGCAGGTTGCAGTAACTCCTGTTCCATTGGCGGAATCAATCAAAAATGATTTTCCGGAAATTGTTTATGCGACCAGGTATTATCAAGGTTCATCTCCGGTTATCAAAGTGGGAGACAAAGAATTTTCCGAAAATAGTGGATCCTTTGCAGATGAAGATTTTTTCGAGATGTTCAGTTTTCCGATCATTAAAGGAAGCTCAACTCCTTTATCAGAAATAAACTCAATTGTTCTTACCGAAGAAACAGCAACAAAACTCTTTGGTGATAAA
>DAOUVH010000161.1 GCA_030667725.1 Candidatus Cloacimonadota bacterium
TCAGCACAACGATGCCAGGGGACCTGGCAAAGGTGGAATCAGATTCCATCCCCAGGAAACAATAGATACCGTTCGTGCTCTATCGATGTGGATGACCTGGAAATGTGCAGTTGTAGATATTCCACTTGGTGGCAGTAAAGGTGGAGTTATCTGTGATCCTCACAATTTGAGTGAAAGAGAACAGGAACAGATCTGCAGAGGCTGGGTAAGGAAAATTGCGCGTGATGTTGGACCATTACAAGATGTTCCAGCACCCGATGTTATGACAAGCGCTCAGCACATGCTCTGGATGCTTGATGAATATGAAGCTATTCACGGAGCAAAATATCCTGGTATGATCACTGGTAAACCTGTTGGAATGGGCGGTTCATTAGGAAGAACAGAAGCAACCGGTTATGGTGTGATCTTTACAGTGAGAGAAGCTTTGAAAGAAATGAATATCAAACCAACAGATACTACTGCTGCTTTTCAGGGTTTTGGAAATGTTGCTCAATATGCCATAAAACTTTACAATCAATTAGGTGGAAAAGTAATCTGTGTTTCCTGTTGGGATCAGGCTGATAATGCTTCATATACATTCACAAAAGCTGACGGGATTAATGTTGATGATCTCTTAGCTATCACGGATAGATTTGGTGGTATCGACAAAGAAAAAGCCAAATCTCTCGGTTATGAAGTATTAGCTGGAGATAAATGGATCGAACAGGAAGCTGATATTCTTGTTCCCTCAGCTCTGGAAAATCAGATCACGAAAGATAACGTAGATAAGATCAGCACTAAAGTAAAAATAATTGCTGAAGGTGCGAACGGACCAACCACACCGGAAGCCGATGCAGTAATTAAAGAAAGAGGAATTCACATGATCCCGGATTTCCTGGCAAATGCTGGTGGTGTAACATGCAGTTATTTTGAACAGGTTCAATGTAATATGAATTACTACTGGGAGAAAGATGAAGTCTTTGGAAAGCTGGACGTTAAAATGACTTCTGCATATCTTGATGTTTCCAAATTGGCCAAAGAAAAGGACCTTTATATGAGAGATGCTGCCTATGTAATCTCGATAAACAAAGTTGCACAGGCTTCCAGAGATAGAGGTTGGATATAATTTGAATTACATGGCAGGGGACATTAAAGTTCCCTGCTTTTTATATGGTAGGCAATTGCATTGATCTGATGGGAACTTTACTAAAATGAATAAAAAGATAATATTTGATAGAAACCTCATGTATGAGAACAGCAGCTTCAATTTCATCGGAAATGATGAACCAGGCGGTAAAGCTTCCAGCCTGATCATGATGAAAGATACAATAGATTCTGTTTTTGAAGACAATAAATACAATGATATAACTATTGATATTCCTCAAATGACAGTTATTTTAACGGATATCTTCGATATTTTCATGAAAGAAAATGATCTTTATAACCTTGCATTATCAGATCAATCAGATGATATTATTGCAAATGCTTTCCAGAAAGCAAGTTTGCCGGCTTTTATAGATGGTGATCTGTTCAGTCTTATTTCTAAAATTCATGAACCTCTGGCTATTCGCTCCTCAAGCTTATTCGAAGATAAAATGTATGAACCTCTGGCAGGAATTTTCGAAACGAAAATGATCCCCAATAATCAGTTTGATACTAAAACTCGTTTCAATAAATTAGTTGAAGCAATAAAATTTGTTTACGCTTCCACTTTTTTCAGCAGTTCCAAAAATTATTTTAAAGCAATAAAAAAAGATATTAAACAAGAAAAAATGGCTGTTGTAATCCAGGAAATAGTTGGTGAAAAATATGGAGATAGATTTTACCCTGCTATATCCGGTGTTGCCAGATCGTATAATTTTTATCCCACTGGAAAATCTAAGCCAGAAGGCGGAGTTGTTAGCCTTGCCCTAGGTCTTGGAAAATCAATTGTAGACGGGGGAAAAGTGTGGAATTATTCACCGGAATTTCCTGCTGCTCCACCACCTTATAATTCTACAAATGATATGTTGAAGATGACTCAAACTGAGTTTTGGTCTGTTAATTTGGGAAAACTTTCTGAATACGATCCTATTAAAGAAACCGAATACCTTGAGAAGCACTCGCTTAAAGAAGCAGAAGAAGACGATATTATTAAAAACATCTGTTCTACCTATGATCTTCAATCCGACCGTATCTATTCTGGTATTTCCGGTTATGGACCAAGAGTTATTACATTTGCACCGATCTTAAAGACAAAGATCATACTTTTGAATGAGATCTTGAAAAAAATAATGAAAGTATCAGAAGAAAAGTTTCAGACCGAAGTTGAAATTGAATTTGCGATGTCTTATAAACCAGACAATATACAATCTGCTAGATTTGGTTTCTTACAGGTAAGACCTATGGTTGTTTCAAATAAATTTGTTGAAGTTCATATCGAGGATTACAAGCAGGAGAAGATATTTATTTATTCCAATCATATTATGGGCAATGGTATAAATGATACGATCAAAGACATTGTATTTATCAAACCAAACGATTTCAGAGCTGAGTATACAAGAGCGATGGCTAAGGAAATAGAGCAGATCAATTCTTCTCTTACAGATAAAAATATCAATTACATTTTAATAGGTTTTGGCAGGTGGGGATCTTCAGATCCGTGGTTAGGAATTCCTGTTGTTTGGAATCAAATATCCGGTGCAAAAGTTATCGTGGAATCCAGCTTACCGGATATGAATCCAGATTATAGCCAGGGTTCTCATTTCTTTCATAATATTACAAGTTTTGGGATTTTTTATTTTTCATGCAAGAGTACTCAAAAGATAAAAATTGACTGGAATTGGCTTTTGAAGCAACAAATAATTACTGAAACAAAATTCGTGCAGCATGTTCAATTATCGTCACCTTTGGAAGTAAAGGTGGATGGTCGCAATGGAACAGGAGTGATATTAAAATGAAAAAACAAAGTAAGAATTTAGAGTTATTGATAGAAAATCTCAATGAGAGAGCTAAAGAATTAAACTGTTTATACAATGTTGAAAAAATCCTGAAAAATTACAACGCAGAGCTTGAAAACATCTTTAAGAAACTGATCAAAGTAATTCCACCAGGCTGGCAATATAGCAAAATTTGTAAGGTGAGAATCAATTATAAAGATATGCTATTTCGATCTGTTGGTTTTAAGAAAACAGACTGTTTTCTAAATGCAAACATAATAGTAGAAAAGAAAATTGTAGGAAAAATTCAGGTTTTTTATATTAATACAACTGAATTATGTAAGGAAGATCCGTTCTTACCTGACGAAAAAAAATTATTAAATACAATTGCTGAAAGAGTAGGTAATTATATTTATCATAAAAAGTTAAAGCAAACTGTCATTGAGCTGGACACCGCAAAAGAAGCTATTGAAAGTCATAAAAAAAAGGATTGGAAAATCATTATTGACCTGATAAAAGCCACTGATTCCAGTTTGTTTTTAAGAATCTCCCGGAAAATGATGAACTACTTATGCTGGATAGGTATAGATAAGGCTCGAGATTTGCTATTATCATTTGAGGATGAAAAAAGCTCCCAAACTACAAATTTAACTTTTGATTTAAATATTCCAAGTAAGAAAAGGGATATCGAATCAATGACCGATCTTAGTGATCAGGTTTTTATTATAGCCTCCGAATATCTGAGTGATGAGGATATTCTGATTAACTTTCAAAAATGGATCCAGGAAGATAAAATAGATTTCTTAGTTTTGGCACTTGAAAGCCTGGCTACTTCTCTCAATGATATCCAGAATGCTATTAGTCGTTATCGTCATCTCGGTCTTGATAAAACAGAATTATCTTTATCTACTAACAAAAACATCAATGTCCTATTAATCTACAGGCTTTTTACAGAGCAACTCGAATTCATCAATATTGCCAAGAATTATGTGGATATCAAAGACTTTTATTATATTATGCAACACATTGTTTTCCCGCAGAATAGTCATGGCAAATTAGGTGGCAAAAGCGCAGGTATATTTCTTGCTTATAATATTCTGAAAAATGCAAAAGGAGACGATGATCAAAGCCTGAATATTAAAATTCCCAAAACCTGGTTTATAACCTCTGATACAATGCA
>DAOUVH010000171.1 GCA_030667725.1 Candidatus Cloacimonadota bacterium
AAAGATCTTTTTGAACAATCGAAGGGGCTGTGGCCCAATCTGCTTTAGTCGTAGTATCGCTTTCTTGAGAAAAAGTGAGAAATGATAATATCTCTGAAGTTTCGATATCAATAAATTTGAAAGATATATTCAATGAGTATTTTCCATATCGGTAGTGATAATGATGCGGAATTAAATTATTATCAATTTTGAATTTCTTTGTATAACTCTCAATGTATGAATCCTTATTTATTGCACACTGAAGGAGTATAGACGCACCAGTAAAATTTCCTTTCTGTACAGTTGAACTTTCATTCATAAAACCTGTAAGTGAGAGCTTTTGTTCGGAAAGCAAGTATTCTAAATGTTCTCTATCAACTACATCAAAGCGATTTGTCTGAATGAGATCAGCCCTGATCTTATCAATAATAAATTTTGCGTTTAGCTCATGATGGGTAGAATCACTATAAGGTTCTACATTCATAATGGCAATTTTTGTATGTTCTTTAATATCTACCTTAGCTGGTCGTTCAAGTGTGAACTTAACAGTTGTGTAAGAGCAGGATATTAATATAATTGTGCTGAACAGAATAAATGAATTTCTCATGATACTCCTCTACATTATATGTTCAATTTTTACCAAATATCAAATACATATAATTTATTAAAAATTGAGTTTTATTTGTCAAAACATTTATAAAAACTAAAAAAACCGATTCGTAGAAATACGAGCCGGTTTTTTGCTTTTAGTATAGAATATTTTTTTAGTTTATTACCAATTCAGCATAATATCCGTCTTCTACTTTCTGCATCTTATATCCGCGGCTTTTGAACATATGCTGCATAATGTGATTTGTTGTCATAACATTTGCATATATTTTTTGAATTCCTCTATCTTTGGCAATTTCGCTAATATAATCGGTAAATTTATTCCCAAGTCCCAGATTATGCCAAGGATCTGCTATAACAATTGCATATTCAGCGGTCTCATTATATTGATCTGCAATCAATCTGACTACACCTGCCATTTTTTTTCTGCCATCTTCTTCAATTTCAGCAATAATAGCAATTTCGCGATCATAATCTATTTGTGTATATCGAATAAGTTGTTCATGAGAAATATGTTTAATCAATTGGAAAAAGCGAAATCTTTGAGTACGCTCGGAGAAATTTGAGAACATCTCTTTTTCCATCAATTCATCTTCCGGTTTAATCGCTCTCAGAGTTACCTTTTGTCCGTTTTTCATTTTGTACTCGGTTGTATACTCAGATGGATAAGGTGAGATAACCATATGCTGACAGCATTTATCCTTAACATCTATTACTGTTTTATCCAACAAAACCTTTGCGTCCAAAACAACTCCTCCACGTTCATCAACTCCAAAAGGATTTATGTCAATTTCGAGAATTTGTGGGAAATCCATCAACAGATAAGCGAATTTATAAAGCAGGAATTGAATAGAAGTAATATCTGCACCCGGCATACCTCTATATCCTTTGATCAGTTTGTAGATTTTTGTATCTTCAATGATCCTCATAGCTAGAGCCATATTCAGCGGTGGTAAACCTATTGTAGTATCTTTAAAAACTTCAACTGCAACTCCACCCATTCCGAATACAATGGTGGGTCCGAAGATAGGATCTTTTTTACAACCGATAATCAATTCGTACTTTCTTTTCATCATCTGCTCAACGAAAACACCTCTAATGTCAGCATCGGGAGCTTTTTCTTTGGAAGATTTTAATATTCTGGAGTAGGCGACTTTAGCTTCCTCTTTATTTAGGATATTCAAGATCACACCACCAACATCCGTTTTATGTAAAATATCGGGAGAGGCGATCTTCATAACAAGAGGATAACCAAATTCTTCTGACATTGCAATTGCTTCTGCTTCTGTTTTGGCAAGCCCATTCTTAATAACCGGAATTTGATAGTTTGCCAGCAGTTGTTTTGCTTCAAATTCCGTCATCACTGTTCTTTTATCATTTAAAACTTTTGCTATGAGTTTTTTGCTTTCATCTTTTTTAGGTTGAAATTCTTTTGGTATTTTTGAAGGAGTTTCATGCAGTATTTCTAAATTACGAGAATAGTCGTACATCAACATAAAACATTTAACAGCATTTTCCGGAGTTTGATAAACAGGAATATTGTTTGCCTCCAAAATTTTCTGTCCTTCCGCAATATCATCAGCACCCATCCAGGATGCCAGAACAGTTTTCTTACAATTCTTAGAAATGGCAGCAATTTGCATAGCAATTTCTGTTGAATTGGTCATTGACTGAGGAGTTAGAATTACCAAAATCCCATCCACATTTCTATCTTTTGCGCAAAGTTCTACCGCTTTTGAATATTGTTCTGCTCCGGCATCTCCAAGTACATCAACTGGATTCCCTTTACTCCAATGAGCAGATAGATGATTATTCAATTCACTAATAGTTTCATCTGATAATTTTGCAAGCTTGCCACCTTTAGCGATCAAGGTGTCGGTTGCTATCACTCCCGGACCTCCAGCATTAGTCACTATTGCTAGTCTATTATTGGATGGTTTCGGTTGCATTGCCAAAGCTTGAGCAATGTTGAAAAGTTCTTCAATCGTATCAACCCGAATAACTCCGGCTCGTTTGAAAGCAGCATCAAAAACAAAATCATTTCCAGCTAAGCTTCCCGTATGAGACATTGCCGCTTGAGCACCTTCAGTACTTTTCCCTGCTTTTAATACAATTATGGGTTTATTTCTGGCAAAAGCTCTGGCTGCACTCATGAAACTTCTGGCATCGGTAAGTGATTCCATATAAATTACAATACTATTCGTATGCGGATCACTGCCAAAATAATCTATCAGATCATGAAAACTTACATCCATCATTGAACCTATAGAAACAAAATTACTGAATCCTACATTCTGCTTTATTGACCAGTCAAGAATTGCAGTACAAAGAGCACCACTTTGAGAGATAAGGGCGATCTTACCGGGTAAGGCCATTTTATTGGCAAAACTGGCATTGAATTTGATAGAAGGATTAATAAATCCTAGACAGTTCGGTCCAATTAGTCGCATTTTATATTTTCGGATTGTTTCAGAAATCTGTCTCATTAATTCTTTACCTTCTTCACCTGCTTCGGCAAAACCGGCAGAAATTAATAATACTCCGGAAACTCCCACTTGTCCACATTTCTCAACAATTGCAGGAACTGTTTTGGCAGGTGTGGCAATTATTGCCAGATCTATTTTATCCGGTACGTCATCCAAAGTGGGATATGCTTTTACACCAAGAACATTAGTCCTTTTGGGATTTATTGGATATACAATTCCATCGAATCCCGAACCGATTATATTCTTCATCAAGGCATATCCAACACTTTCCTTTTTTGTGGTAGCTCCGATAATTGCTACTACTTTTGGATTAAATAGTTTGTCTAATTTTTTTGAAATCATCTTTTATTCCTTTATGCTTTTTTTATTTAAATTGATTTCCAGTACTTTTTTAGAAGCTGCATTGTCAGAGCCTTGCGACCTTCATATTCTTGATGGATCTGGATGAGAGAATCTGTGTGCCTTTCTCTGTGCCGCATATGATCATTGTTTATTCCATCCAGGAAATTATAAAGACATCGTGGAAAAATTTCGATATTGTAACCGCCCTCAAGAGTAGCAAAAACGTTTTTAAAATTTTCAGAAATCAGCTTTCCGATTTTGTAATATGTATTTACTGTTAATCGTAGATCCAGTAAAAGATCATATTGATGAGAATCAAAACCGGCAGAGATTCCTACAATATCAGGATTGAATTCTTTCGCTATCGGTAAAAAAGATTTAAAAGCATCCATAAATATTTCATCTCCACTTCCCGGTGGAAGTGGAACATTGATCGTGAATCCTTTAC
>DAOUVH010000154.1 GCA_030667725.1 Candidatus Cloacimonadota bacterium
ATTTCGGGATCGAAATAAACCGTAGCTCTCTTTGTAAATGTTGCCATAAAAACCTCCTGATATTTACAAGAAGATAATTAACGTTATAACGTTATGACGTCAAGGCGTAATTTTCAATTCATCCAGATTTTTTATCGCTTTCGGAATCTCGATTACTTCTTGTACTGAATTAAGATCCTTCAAACCGCTACCTGTTAGCAAAACAACATTTTTGGAATCTTCGTTAATTAATCCTTTATCTGCATATTTTATCATTCCGGCAAAAGCTGTTGCTGCTGCCGGTTCAGAGAAGATTCCTGTATTTTCACTCAACACTTTTGAAGCAGAAATTATCTCATTATCGCTTACAATTATAGATTCTCCATTATAATCTTCCATGAATTTCTTGGTCATCCAGTAATTTCTTGGGATATCAACAGCAATAGAATCAGCGATCGTTGTACTTGGCTTTGTAATGAATTTATCATTTCCCAGATTACGAACGATGTTATCACTTTTCTCAGATTGAACTGCAATAATTGTCGGCACCTTTTTAATAAGACCTAATTTTAGCAAGTCTTCAAATCCTTTGAACACACCGGAAATTATACATCCGTCACCAACAGGAACAAAAACACGATCTGGGATATGCTGCCTTAATTGCTGGAATATTTCGAATGAAACTATTTTTTTACCTTCAATTGTAAATGGATTATATGCAGTATTGCGGTTATACCAACCGAATTTCTTTGTTGCTTCAATGCTTAGATCGAAAGCATCATCATAAGTTCCATCTACTGGAATAAGCTGAGCACCATACATTAATATCTGTGTCAGTTTGGCTTTTGGTGCCGAAGCAGGAGCGAAAATAATTGCTTTCAGTTTTTGTGAAGCGCAAATTCCTGCTAGTGATGATCCTGCATTTCCTGTTGATGCAGCTACGATCGTCTCAATCCTTTGTTCTTTGGCAAAAGCACAAACTAGATCGGAAGCCCTGTCTTTAAAAGAGAAAGTAGGATTTTGTGAATCGTCTTTTAGATAGATTTTAAAGCTAATCTTTGACTTCCTTTTCTCAAGAAGAACAGAATCAGATGAGACTTCGTAAAGCGGTGTTTTGCCAACTTTTAACCAGGAAAGGCTTCGCTCAGAATTTATTGGTAATAGCTTTCGATACTCTTTTGCTTTTAATTTATCAAAGAGTTTATGCCATTTTGCAGAATTCTTGATCTTTCCGTAATGATACAAAATTTTCAAAATACCTTTTGGTGGTTGATCTGGCGTGTTTTCTTTTTCGCAGGCAGGGCAGAGGTAAGTAACTTCATCCTGCTCATATTTTGTACCACAGGTTGTGCATTCAAAATAATATTTTTTGTCTTTCATTAATCAAACCTCATCATTTTTAAGCTCAGAAATGTAGGGATGCTTTTTTGTAAGATTTATAAGTAAATTATATATTATGTATTTTAATATAAAAATATGAGCCTCTTTTTTTATATTAATATTTGTTGTTTTTAGAGATGAATAAACATCTTCACAATAAGGAAATAAACTTAAATCAAAATTAGCAATATTATAGTCTAAATTGTGTGCATATTTGTTTCGTATTGTATTTATATACTTTATAGTTAAAAACATTTGATTTTGTAAATAATTTTTTGATTTGAGTATAAGTAACTTTTTGTAAAATGTAAAGTCTTCTTTGAGTATCGAATTGTGATATTTGAATTTCTTTTCGATGATATAGTCTAAGATTCTTTCAATGTATAAATGAGACCTAATTATTAAGCTTAGACCATCCGTCTCGTCATCTAAAGTTTTTAGTAAATTTGCACCTAACATTTCTAATTTTAAGTTTTTCTGATTAAAAATTTTTCTTTCCTTCAAATCTTTGAGTAACTCATTCTCATCTTCAATATCAAATGTCCAAAAGACGATTTCAAATAATTGATAATTTTCACTCATTTCCTTACCAATGTTAGTTTTATTCATAAATACCTCATTATGCTTCGCAAATTAACCACATTCAGTTTTCGTACTGTGTCATTCTCGGTACATTTCGGTGGCTAATTTTTCTCTGAAATTCCATTTAGAACTTTTTCCGGGGTTAATGGAACCGATCTAATTCTTACTCCCACAGCATTATAAATTGCATTCGCAATTGCTGCAAGTGGTGTATCAATTCCAATCTCACCAACAGATTTTGCGCCGTAAGGTCCTGCAGGATCGTAGCTCTTGGCAAATTCTACAGTAATTTTCTTCACATCTTTTCTATTTGGAATTTTGTATTTCATGAAGTTATTGGTAAGCATTTTACCATCATCAGAATAAATTACATCTTCATACATTGCCATTCCAATACCTTGCAGGATTCCACCCTCAACCTGAATTTTTGCCAGATTTGGATTGATCGTAGTCCCACAATCGACCACAGCTACATAATCCAGGATATCAATTTTACCAGTTTCGGTATCAAGTTCTATCTCTACAAAACCTGCCATAAATGGCGGTGGAGATTTTGGACTTGTGTTAGATCCTGAAGCGATAAGTTGCTTCATATCTGCACCGAATTTATAGTATAATCCTTCGGATAGCTCTTTCAATGTAATTGACTCACCCCCAAATTTTGATTTAAAAATGCAATCTTCAAAAATTACATCATCTTTATGAACTGCATGCAACGCTTTAGTAGCTTCTTCAATGAGTTTTTCTCTCATATTCAATCCTGCTTTTCTGGCTGCATTACCCGAAACGAAAGTAGTGCTGGAAGCATAAGCTCCTACATCATAAGGTGTTGTATCGGTATCTGAGGAGGTTATCACAATTCTATCTACAGGAACTCCAATTGCTTCAGCTGCAATTTGACTTAGCACTGTATCACTTCCTGTTCCTAAGTCAGTTGCTCCAACTAATAGATTAAAGAATCCATCATCATTTAATTTTAGAACTGCTGCACCCATATCCAAAAGTGGAATTCCAGATCCTTGCATGGCAATAGCAGTTCCCACACTTCTAATCTTATTAGGGGCTATTTGCTTGGAAGGGTATTTCTTCTTCCAGCTGATCAATTTCCTACCGCGCACGATGCAGTAATCCAGTTTACAGCTTTCCATAACCTGAGCAATACCTTCACCACCTTCTCCCATAACGCTGAAGACAGGAGATGATTCACCTTCCCCAATACAATTTTTAAGGCGTAATTCGACAGGATCCATCTTCAGTTTTGCAGCAAGTTCGCACATCGCAGATTCAACGGCAAAATTTGCTTGAATTGCACCATAACCGCGATAAGCACCGGCAGAACATTTATTTGTGTAAACTACTTTACCTTCAAAACGGAGTGCTTCTGCTTTATTGTACATAGGAAGTAGCTTGGAGCCGGCTACCATAAATGTTGTAAGAGCGTGTTCTCCATACGCTCCGGTATTAGAAAGGATCTGCATATCAAAAGCTTTCAAATTGCCATTTTTATCTGCACCAAGCTGAACATCAATTCTCATTTGATGACGAGTAAACGTGCTTTCATTTACCTCTTTTCTTGTGTAGAAACATTTGGAAGGTTTACCAGTTTTTAAGGTTACAATTGCTGTAAACAGATCATTATGAACTTGTTGCTTAGCACCAAATCCGCCACCAATTCTTGGTTTATAAACTCTAATATCTCGCAAAGGTTTATTGAGAGCTTCACCAATGATCCGGCGTGTATGATATGGATTTTGGGTTGAAGTAATAATATTCAATCTCTCTTGTACATCGATGTAAGCAGTTGAAGTGTGCGGCTCCATTGCTGTTTGTTGTTGTGCATGAGTATAATATCTTTCACTTACAACAAATTCGCATTCTGCCAAAGTTTTTTCAACATCTCCCACAATCATTGTATCCATGTAGCTACAGGCAATATTGTTTTTTACATCAAGTCCCATTGGGAACATTGTATAGATTTCTTTTTCTGGATGAATGATAGATTTATGACCTATTGCTTTCTCAAAATCAAGAACTGGTTCAAGAATTTCATAATCTACATCAATGAGCTTAATTGCATCATCAACTACTTTCTCTGTAGTTCCAGCTACAATAGCTACTTCATCACCTACATAACGTACATAATTATCGAGTATGAATTTATCTTTTGGAGATGGTTCAGGATAACCCTGTCCGGCTCTTGTAATTGGAATGCGTGGAACATCTTTATATGTAAGAATGCACTCGATTCCTTCTA
>DAOUVH010000134.1 GCA_030667725.1 Candidatus Cloacimonadota bacterium
CATGGCGTATATGCTGATGAAGTGGTGAAGTTCATTCAGGAAATAAATTCATCTTTAAAGGTCTTAAGTTCACAATTAGCAGGAACCAATACATCAATACTGATCACAGCTGACCATGGATTAATTGATGTTGAAAAGTATTTCTATGTCAATGAAGATAAAAAACTTTTCGATAGTATGATCATGCCTACATTCCCGGAACCAAGATTTATCAGTTTTTTTGTTAAGAAACATAAAATGAAGCAATTTGAAAATGCATTCCAAAAATATGAAAACAAATTTTTACTATTTGATCGCGAAGAATTTCTGAAACATAAATTTCTCGGAAGAGGTAAGATGCATCCTAAAATTGATGATTTCATCGGTGATTATTTGGCAATTGCAATCTCCGATGCTGCTATGAAATCAATCTATATGCAGAATGGAAAATGGAAAAAAGAATTTTATGCACATCATGCTGGACTTACAGAAGACGAAATGCTGGTTCCACTGATAAAAATCGATACTTAATATGAAAATAGTTTAACTGAAAGGTAGTAATTCATTTTGGGAAATAGGAAAAGAGAAAACATAGTAAATCAGAACAAAGCTTATATTTTTGCTGCTATCGCTGTTTTATTCTGGTCTACAGCATCCACATCATTTAAAATTACATTAAGTTATTTGAATACTATCGAGACGTTATTTTATTCATCTCTTACAGCTTCAATAGCATTATTTGTTATAATTCTTTTCCAAAGAAAAATTAGGAATATATTCAAATCAGGAAGAAAAGAAATTTTGAATTCAGCCATTTTGGGTTTCATGAATCCATTTTTTTACTATATAATTCTTTTAAAAGCATATACGTTGTTACCAGCTCAGATAGCTCAACCGCTAAATTTTATCTGGCCTATCATGATCGTCATTCTATCAATACCAATACTTAAGCAGAAAATTCCACTAAAAAGTTTACTCGCGATATTTATAAGCTTCTTCGGTGTTTTATTGATATCAACCAAAGGGAGGCTCTTTAGTCTTCAAATTGATGAGCCTTACGGAGTCTTTTTAGCACTTTCAAGCTCACTTATCTGGGCACTTTTCTTTATAATTAATGTTAGGAATAAAAGAGATGAAGTTATCAGTCTCTTCTTAAGTTTTACTTTTGGAAGTGTCTACACATTCATCCTACTCTACCCGAATCTTTCATTACCTCCTTTACCCGGAATTCTTGGAGCGATATATATTGGTTTATTTGAGATGGGTATAACCTTTGTGATCTGGATAAAAGCCCTGAAATATTCACGTACAACAGCACAAGTTAATAATATGATCTATCTTACACCTTTTCTCTCATTGCTCGTTATAAGAGCTGTTATCAAAGAAAGGATCTTACTCTCAAGCATTATTGGAGTTATATTTATTATTAGTGGTATTATTCTGCAAAAAAGAATTGAGGATAAACATTATATGAACAAATGAATCATCTAATGGAAAAATTTTATATGAATATAATAAGCAATTACTGTTTTGTAAATAATCCTATCAAATTAGGTACTCTGTTACTATTCTAATGAATTGAAGAAAGAGGATTTGGTCGTGAATCATAAATTTATAATGTTCAGATATTTATTAATATTAAGTCTATTCAATCAAATGATTTGACACAATATAACTATTTTACTTTCATTGTGATGTAAATGAAATTACATTGGAGATGAGAAATGGGAACTCAACAAATATTGCTTTTAGTATTAAGTGTGATTATTGTATCTATTTCGGTAGTTGGTGCTGTTGGTTTATTTCAATTACGCGCAGCGAAAGCTAACAGAGCCGCAATAATTCAAGATATGCACGAAATTTCTCTAAGAGCGGTTGCATATTACAAATCTCCTGCTAACTTGGGTGGTGGTGATGGAAATTGGGATACAGTAGGTTTTTATACTTGGTGTGGATATCCTATTTCTGATAATGGGAGATACATTCTTACAACAAATGGTGAGATTCTAGCTAGAGAACAAACGAATGGTTCTTTGATAATAAAAGGTTGGGGAACCGAAATTGGATACGATGGAGATAATCTTATCAATGCCCGCTTAATCCTCATAGGCCCATCTGGTGAATTTACTTTTGAGATTCTTAATTAAAATATTACGCAATAAAATTCAGTAAAGATTGAAGAGTCCTTTCATTAACTATTATTTGGAAATCAACTTTTTTTAGAAAATCAATACAGGAAACTTGAAAAAAACTTTACAAGACTATTACGCTAATTAATAAATGTGATGGTCAGTTAATAGAAAATCATTCATTTGAATGAATGATAAAGAAGCTAATGTGAAGTTCAAATTAAAACCAAAAGGAGAAGTTTATGAAAGTACTTTTTAAGTATGTTTTGTTTCTTGGTGTTGTTCTCTCACTTGTTACAGGTTGTATGAACTCAAAGGTTTCTGACACACCAGATTACCAGATCGAGGAATACTTGGTTAATATTCCAATTCGGGATGCTGAGATCCCTGCATCTGTAATCATGCCTGTAGAAAAAGGAAAGCACCCACTTGTAGTTCTGGCACATGGACATGGGGGTTCCCGTGAAGAAAATGGAGGATTTAAAAACATCGCTGAAGAATTAGGTAAACATGGAATTGCAACGATCCGAATGGATTTTCCGGGATGCGGTGAAAGTTTGGAAAGCTTCCAGCTTAATACTCTTTCTAACATGATTGACGATGTTGATGCATCAATAGAATATGTAATCGACAACTATGCAATTGACAGAAACAGAATAGGAATTTTTGGTTACAGTATAGGAGGGCGTATTGCTTTGGGCATGGCAACCGATGGAATGCATAACTTAGATGGTTTGGTTCTTCTAGCTCCCGCCGTAGATTCTATGACCATGATCAATTTCTTCGGTGGACAGGATGTTTGGAATGATTTATATGCTACAGCTAAAGCTGACGGATATGCAGATTTTACAACCATTTTCGGACAGCAACAACAGCTTAGCCTTGAATGGTTTGAAGACATGCTTGCCTATGATCCTATAGACAGAGCTTCAGAATTTTCAGGTGAGGCACTGGTAATCTATGGAGAAGACGATTTTGTGGTTTCTCCTCAGGTTAGTAAGGATACAGCAGAAGCTCTCGGTTGTTCCACCCTCGATGTTACAGGTGATACACATAGCTACAGCTTCTACAGCGACAAACAAGAGATTAGATCTGCTATACTCAAAGGCAGTATTGAAACATTCGTAAAGGCTTTTAAATAAATTATCAAAACTAACAAACACCCGTTGATTATTGAATGCAACGGGTGTTTGTGTTTAAAAATCTTATCAACTGTTTATAGAAATCTCATAACTAATTATGGTTCTAGGTTTTTCAACGGGATCTAAATCTTACAACCTTTTATAATTATAGGGTGTTAGGGAGTTTGGCAGAAAATAAAGAAACAAAAGCAGGAAAAAGATATTAGTTTATTGTATCATATTTGTTTATTTTTGTAACTAATAAAAGCAATTATAAAGGGAGGTTAGTAATGAAAAAATCCTAGTTGCAGAAGATAAATATTCACTCTCGGAAGCAAGAATTCTTGACATCTGGTACGATAAAAAAGTAAATACCAATACAAAATCTGCTGGAACGAAAATAAATACTCACCTGGCTCCGGTATTGCTTCTAATAGTTTTATATTTCAAATGTCTAATGGAGATGGTATAAAGATTGATTGGAATAGACCACCTTTAATAGCATTAGTATTGGTTATTATTTTTATTGCAGCTAGAATTTTAACTTATTTAATTAGAGTAATTATTGGGAGGTTTATATTATGAAAAAGATGTTGATATTGGTCATTTTAATGCTCATGGTATCGAGTGTATTCGCTGAGATGGTTATCCTTAAAGATGGAAGTATAGTAAGGGGTAAGAGCATTAGTAAAAAATTGGTTATTCTAAATGATGGACGTATAGTTGAGGGTAAGAGTTTTAGAAAAAATGATGAAATAAAACTTGGTCTTATGTCCATGTTTGGGCTAATTGGATTTTTGTTGTGGATTTTTCTTTCTTATTTAGTGGGAGTAATCAATCATTCAAGAGGAAATTCTGTTGTGATTGGATTTCTGCTTTCATTAATATTAAGTCCATTACTTGGGTTAATTGTTGTATTTGCAACAAGCAAGAATAATACGAAAATGGAAGAACGTGCTTTAAAATCAGGAAAAATGAAACGTTGTTCATACTGCGCTGAATTGGTTAAATCAGAAGCAATTATCTGTAAACATTGCGGAAAAGATCTTAACTAGTTTACAATAAAAAAGAGTTTAATGATTAGAGTTACATTTATCAACGGTTCCCATTATTGTGAATCAGAAAAAACTTTACTAAAACTGAAACGAGATAGTTTCGATAGAAATGGCAATAGAAGGAGATTAAAACAAGTGAAATTGTAACTTTCCTAAATATTCATGAAGATGTTCATGGAAAGTGGATTAAGGTAAGAACTGATTATCTTCAGGTCTATGATGTTAAACCGGAAGATCTGATCTTCCAGAAAGATTTAAACAGGAGATGAAATGAAAGTTAAAGTTTTTGATTGTTCAGACATGACTATGGAAGATATGATTAACAAATGGTTATCAGAAGAAGGAAGCAGTATCTCAATTAAATTCATCAAGCAATG
>DAOUVH010000238.1 GCA_030667725.1 Candidatus Cloacimonadota bacterium
AATGTGTGAAGATTTATCTGCAAGGATAGAGAAATCGAAAGACCAAATGGCTTTTGTAACAACTATATCTATTGAGATGAATTTACCTAATTGGAAAATAAAACATAAAAACGAAGGAGGGAAAGATGGATTATGACAGTACGACAGATACGTTGAAACACATGAAAAGAGTTGCGGAGTTACTTTCCGATGCTGCAATTAGTTTAATTAGAAGAGGATATTATCACGACTCGTCTAAGTTAAGCCCGGAAGAAAAACTTACATTTGATGAATTTACTCCAAAACTAAAGGATAGTACATACGGAAGTGATGAATACAAAAAATATCTTGCTGCAATGAAACCAGCATTAGCTCATCATTATGCAAATAACCCTCATCACCCAGAATGTCATGTAAATGGTATTAACGGCATGGATTTATTCGATATTATCGAAATGTTATTGGATTGGAAAGCTGCATCAGAAAGACACGATAATGGTGATATAATGAAATCAATAGAAATTAACCAAGAAAGATTTGGAATATCTGATCAATTACGTACAATCTTAGGAAATACTATAATTGAATTAGGTTTAGTATAATTATGTATGTACATTTATCATGTGTAACGAGGGGAAAATTAAGATGAATAGTGAAACAGGACAAATAAGTTTATTATCAGAAAAACAACTAAGTGAACTTAATAAGTTAAGGAAGAAAGCTAAAGGTAACCCCTTTGAAGAAATGTTTGGGTCAAAGAACGGTGTACCAAATATGATCCCGGTTGAAGATGGTGATATGACCGAGAAGCAAGAAGAAACTCATCATGTTAGTAAGTTCGATAACAAAAGCACGCTTGGAAAAAAGTTTACTGGAAGTCGTCAGGTTAGAAGAAGAAAAGAACGTGAATACATAAAACAAAAAAGATAAGCGTTGCCACTAATGTCAGAATGTATTTATGCAAATTAAAGTGAAAAAATTTGACATTCAATGGAGTGTTAGTATTTTTTAAGTAGAAAGTAACAATAGAGTGTAATTAGCAATAATCTGAAGAACAGACCTGCTTGAATTTTACAGAACAATTCTGTAATTTCTTGCGGGTCTTTTTTTTATTTGAGGAACTATGAAATTAGAAAAGTATTTAGAGAGTCAAGAGCGTGAATTGTGGGATAAGTTTTCGTTATTAACTCATGTAAAAGGGTTATTAAGTGACTGTAAAACAGACCGTAAGGAATGGGATAAGCAGGCACGTTGGGGCAGAAGAGTCCAGAAGTTTGACTTTAGCTTTATGGACAAGCATTTTGGCGATAAGAAACCAACTACAGAGGTTTGGGGTGTAAATTTTATAGCCGATAATATAGCCTATTCTATTGCATCCGCTGTAGCTTCCGATATTAAAATATCATTATATTCGGATAATGGAGAAATATCTAAAGCTCAAATGCTATTAGAGGCTAAACTCAATTTCTCAATAGATAAATTTAAAGTATTAAGAAAGTCAGATCAGGTATTATGGGATTGCGAATATACAGGTATGGCTTATGGCAGAATGGGTTGGAATCCAATGGATCAGGATGGTATGTGGTTCAATGGTAAACCTGATTATAGAGTTATTCAATCGGAAGATTTATGGTTAGACCCTGCAATCAAAGCAAAAGACAAGTCAGATAAAAGGTTTTTATTCTATCGTGAGCAATTCGTAACTAAGAATTTGAGGCGTATATCACCCGTACTTAGTAAGCTTGTAGATGATCATTACACAAACATAGAAGATGAAACGGGCGTTAAATCTGATCGTTTAGGTATAATAAGTGCCTATCATTATCTTTATAAACGAACATTCAGGATAACCAGACGGGCAATAGTAAATGAAGAATCACCTAAAGTTAAGTGGGTATTTGAAAAAGAGTGGGAAGATACTATAAAAGAGATTACAAAACAGCCAGAACTTTCACCTGATGAATTTGATAGATATAAACAAATGGGTGAATTACTGGAAGAGACAGCCATCCTACCGGAAGGGTTAAGGACATCGCTTCCAATAGATTCAGAATTAGATTATTGGTTTGAGGCATTATTTATTCCCGAACTTGATATAGTAATTAATTATCCTAAGAATATCGGCACAAAGTGTCCAGTTGCTATAAAAGCTGGTAATTATAGTTCTCATAGTGCATATTCATTTAGTAACGCATGGAAAATGAAAACACCACTTGAGCTTTCTATACTTAATATGACAATACAGTTTTTCGATACAGTTAAGAAACATAAACCGATTATTAGTATTATGCCGGGTGCAATAATTAATGAGAAAACAGTTAGAGAAAATTGGGGAAGTCCAAACCTTATTATCCGTTGGAATCTACAATTTTTCAAAGATAATCCAGAATTAAAACCAAGAGATTGTCTATATGCAGTTCAATTCCCCAACTCAGGTCAAATGCAGTTACTCTTAGATGAGAAGCTACAAAGAGCAGCCGATCAATCGCAAGTAACTCCAGCAGTAACTAAAGGTGAACAACCTTATGCAGGTATGCCAGCGGAAGGAATTGCAAGATTACAACAAGCAGCCGCAACAGGCTCTAAAAATTCTTATATTGAATATTCAGAATATATATTACAACTTTGTGAAGTGTTGAAAGACCTCCTAATCGAATATGTAAACTACAAGCATAAAATATTAACTGTTCTTGAAACTGGTGAACGTGGGATGGAAGACATCAACTCAGAAAGTGATAATATGTTATCAAATGCAGAAGATAGCATAGTGACTGTAGTCTTGGAAGAGAATTCAGAAATATCCAAATCAATTAAAGAGCAGAAATTAATGTTAGCATATAAGACTTTAGACGAGATGGGAAAACCGCTTATTATGTCTTCTGATTTGCTAAGAGGGATTTTACCGGACGATGCTGAAAGACTTCTAAATGCGAAAGAAGCCTTTCTATCAGCTCATCCACAACTACTTCAGCAAGCTCTGGGTAATACCGGACTTGGTCAGCAAGTGGAGACTGCATGAAAGATAAATCAAGAACATTAGAAATAAGGTTAATGTTATCAAGGAAACGTGAGAAGCGATTACAGAATGCTATTAAGAT
>DAOUVH010000182.1 GCA_030667725.1 Candidatus Cloacimonadota bacterium
CTACTGTGGATGAACTGGGAAAATTATCAGCACGATCCCAAGAAGAGTTTGACATCAACAGCACTTGCGTGGTATTTGCAGAATCGGAGATCATCGGGATGATTGCACAAGGTAAAACACCTGCGGATATTACACGAGCTGTACATCATTCGATTGCCAGAAGAACAAAGAATCTGGTGTCTCAATTGCATTGGCAAAAGCCGGTAGTTTTCACAGGAGGGGTAGCTTTGAATAGTGGAATGCAGACAGCACTCGCTGATATTTTGAAAACAAATATGATTATTCCTGAGAACTCGTTTATTACCGGTGCTCTGGGTGCAGCATTATTTGCAGTGGAAGGATTATAATGAAAAAAGTATGGGTCTTATTTTTATTCTTATTCCTGAGTCTAAACCTATTTTCCCAGGTTTCAAGATCAGGGGAACAAAATAACCCTGATAATATCAAATACAAGTTTGAACTGATAAAATTTTATCTGGATCATAATGAATATGACCTGGTTATTTCTTACGTAGATTCCACCCTGGAAGAAGCTATTAACAAAGACACGCTTTATTATATGAAAGGACTTGCCTGTAAAGGTATAGAAGATTGGAATACAGCTTCCGATTCTTTTGCAGAAACATTTATTCGCAGCAATGATCCGCAATTGAACATCATGGCAGAAAAGGAATTCAAGCAGGCTCTGGAAACATTATCACCCGTGTATGCCATCGAGAAAATATCCTATTATATCTCCCGCATAGAAGACCACCATAAGTTGACTATATTCTTGTTCATAATAGCAGAGATCTACGAAAAGAACCAGCTTTTTGGAGAAGCTAACGATGTTTACCGAACCATACTACGAGAGACAGCGTATGAAGATAGTATCTCATTGGAACTGAAGATCGCAACCAATCATATTTTCCTGAAAGAATACAGCGAATCTCTACAAATATTGGAACCCATCATTGCTTTGCAGGATTCTGTTGTTAATGAAAATGCACTTTTTTATCATTATATTGCAAATTACTCTCTACAGCAATTTAAAGCAGCTAAAAGCTCTTTGCTTACTCTCTACCTGCATTACAATGAACATCCCAACCGGCATGAAATAATCAAAGGTTTGGCAGAATTATATAAGATCGAACATCAGTATCTGCTAAGCTGGTATCTGCTGAATGAGCTTTATTACCTGAGCAACGATGCTCAGAGATTTAATATTCACCGTGATATCAGCAGGATAAAAGAAATGCTAGTTCAGGATACGCTGTCTATCGATCAATTCAAAATTTTTAAACCGGTTTTTGAAGAGATCGAAGATAGGGAATAGTTGCGTGATAACCATCTAAAAAAAGTTATTATACAACAAAATTACTGTAACTATAGGTTAGTTATGTACAATAAAAAAATGGGCGTGGCGTGCACATGTTATGTACAAGGTAGGTTAATATGAGTCCAAAAGAAGCAGTTGAAATATTAGGTAGATACTTTAATGAGTTAGATAATTCTTTTGATAAATTATGCCATCTAAATGAAGGTAAATTATTCAAATTACCAAAATATGTATTTTCTAAAAGGCAAATCGGTATATTTAAGTTTAAAGACTTAGATTACTTCTTAGTTAAAGCATTTCCAATTAAAGACTCAAAAAATGATAAAGCTTATACTAATACAATATCTTCAAATGATGAATTATTTAAATATACACATCCAATGAAATTTGATTTTGATTTTAATAATCCTCCTGATGATTATGGAATGAATATTACAAATATTAATATTAGAGAAGTCAATAATATAAATTCTTTGCCTGTTGTCGATTTAGCATTGCTGAGTATTGTTAAAGCTGACAAATTTCGGGAATGGTTTTCAATTGAAAGCGCAAAAGAAAGGGCTTTGAATGAATGGAATAATATTGATAACAACTTTGATAATAATTATTCATTTATCCATAACTTGAAACAAATATTTGATAAATTTGATTCAATTATTAATAGAAATTCTTTTGTAGAGAGGCGAGTGCATAGATTTATAAATACTCATAAGCTATACTTATTACCCAACCATGTTAATTGTTATTTCGAACACGTACTTACATTTAATGGTGAGAAACGTAAAGCAGATTTCATTCTTGAAAGGGAAGTTGGCTTACCGCCAATATTAATCGAGTTAGAAAGTTCTATGCATAGAGTATTTAAAAAGAATGAAGAACTAACAGTATATGCAAACCATGCAGGTGAACAGATAAAAGAATGGGTACTATTTATAGAAAGTAACTCTAATAATTCAAAGGGTAAAATGCAATTTCTTAGAGGTAAAAAGGAAAGATTAATAATTGTTGGAAGAGGTTTAGATTGTATGGAGGCAATGGAAAACAGCAAATTTGGTGAAAATACGGTTTGGACTTATGACCTATTATCTAAGTTAGCCAAAGAGAGATGGAATAAGTTAATCATGGATCAATGCAAAACATTGAATATTGAAAAGCCGAATTTGCTTACGTGATAACCTTGTGCATAACAAGCGTGTCAGCGGTTGGGTTAGTTTGTTGTTTTCGGTTGAATCGTAACGATTCAGTCTTGGTCGATGCGTTTTCTGTTGGGATCGTTCCGATCCAGCATACGCGAAACATTAGCGGATATCTAGATAGTAAAATATGATGAGGTAAAAAAATGAAAGTTTTTGTTATAGAATCTCCTAATCCAAATGATTTATTAGATGAAAGAAATGAAGCAGAAAGTTTAATTAGTGTGTGTAAAATGTTTGAGCATCAGGTTGCGGATTTTTTTGTTAAAAGTAAGTGTGAATTAATTACTATATTAAACTATTTAAAAGGTATTGAATTAGAGGAAGATGATTATATCATTTTTCATTTTAGTTGTCATGGCAATGAAAATGGACTTAGCTTTGGGAATGATTTTCTCAAATGGGTTGATTTTTTAAAAGTCGTAAAGACTTTATTCAAAGACAATGATTTAGCACATAAATATTCATTTATTATTTCAGCTTGTGGTTCTAATAAACAAAAATTATCAAAATATATTTCAAAATTGGTGTCAGAATCAATTGGAGAATATTATCCTCCTGAATACCTGATAATTTATAATTCAGATGAAGTGTTTTGGGCTGATGCAATTCTAAGTTGGACAATTTTGTATCATCATTTAAGTAATAAGAAAAAAATAGTTAGAGGTGAAATGCAAAAAATAATGAAAAAAATGGAAAGCGTTGGATTTGGAGAATTAATTTATTTTCGTTGGGATGCAGATGAGAAGAAATATAAGTATAAGCAATATCCACCAAGAAATGGATAATTTAAGTGTAGATATGTTGCTTATGTGTAATATGACTGTTTCTAAATTAAAAAATTAACCTTAAATAGTGATGTCGAGAAGGAAGAGTGAATTCACGTAACAGGCGTTTCTGCAATTGAGTTAGCTGTTCACTTTTGTTTAACCATATAAAATCATATTTATACCCGTTCCGAATTCCATTTCCGAAGCTTGAAAGATAATAAAAAGAACATCATTTAGTAGAATGTATTATTAAAATATAATAAAAATTTAATTTAATTGACGTGAAAATAATTACCATAAATTTGGAGCGAGAAAAAAATTAGAGATCATATATAGGGAGTAAAAAAAATGAAAAAGTTCAAAAAAGTTACCCTGGATGGGAATACCGCAGC
>DAOUVH010000057.1 GCA_030667725.1 Candidatus Cloacimonadota bacterium
TCCAAAATGATCGATGCACCGGTGGTTAAAAGAGCTCAACAAACATTAGACATGGCAAAGATCGGAGGAAATAAATAATGAAAAAAGCAGATAACTTTGTAAAAAATGCAGCCGGACGAATGGTTCCGACAATCGTAAACGGCAAGAAAGTTATTCCTTTTAAGGGAGTGAATAAATACAGACCAACCCACAGAGGAGCTGCACCACGCGTTCCAACCTGCATTGATTATCCAAAAGATGGGAACAAGATCATTAAATCTTTAAAAGAAGCTCTGATAAAATCTGGTTTGAAAGATGGAATGACGATCTCGACTCATCATCATTATAGAAATGGTGATTATGTAGCTAATATGGTTTTCGACATCGCAGCTGAACTTGGAATTAAAAATTTACGATGGTTCCCAAGTGCGGCTTTTCCGTGTCATACACCAATTATTGAACATCTCAAATCAGGTGTTGTTCATCATATTGAAGGAAGTTTAAACGGTCCTTTGGGTGATTTTTGCAGTCATGGGAATATGGAAGGACTAGGATACCTGCGCAGTCATGGTGGAAGATATCGAGCAATTGCCGATGGTGAAGTTCACATTGATATTGCAGTGATGTGTGCTTCGATCGCAGATATGACGGGAAATGCCAATGGCGTGAATGGAAAACATCCTTTCGGCCCGATGGCTTTTACCAAAGCAGACGTGAAATATGCCGAAAGAACCATTGTCGTAACCGATTCATTGATTGATTTTCCCTGCTATCCCTGGGAAATAATGGGCAATGATGTGGATTTCGTTGTGGTTGTCGATGAGATCGGCAATCCGGAAAAAATCGTTTCAGGCACAACCATGATAACCAAAAGTCCCGATAGACTGCTGATTGCCGAATATTGTGCAAAATTCGTGGAAGCGGCAGGAATTTTGAAAGATGGGATCAACTTCCAAGCAGGAGCAGGGGGCACATCGCTGGCTTTTGTTTATTTCCTTCAGCAGATGATGATAGAAAAAGGCATCAAAGCGAGAAGTATCGTCGGAGGCAGCACTAAATTCCTGGTTGATATGCTGGAAAAAGGACTTACCGATTACATTTTTGACGGACAGTCATTTGGGATGGACACGATTCCTTCGCTGCGCAATAATTTAAATCATATCCCGATTGGAGTTTTTGAATCGTATGATTTTCACGCCAAAGGAAACCTTACTACAATGATGGATATAATCGTGCTGGGCAGCACGGAAGTTGATGTAAATTTCAATGCAAATTGCGTCACACACAGTGATGGAAGGATGCTGCACGGGATCGGTGGTTTCCAGAATTGCATGATGGCAAAATGCACCATTCTCGCAGTTCCCTCATTTCGGGATAGAATTCCCGTTATTAAAGATGAAGTTACCACACTTGTCGCTCCGGGTGAACTGGTTGATGTGATCATTACAGAACGCGGAATTGCCATAAATCCTCTCAGAAAAGATCTAATTAAAGCAACCAAGAATTCAGGACTTCCAATCCGAGATATTAAGGATCTGAAAAAAGAAGTTGATCAAATATGCGGAATCCCTGCTCTGCCAGAGTTATCTGATGAAGCAGTGGCTGTTGTTGAATGGATAGACGGAACAATATTGGATACGATAAGAAAAGTGGAGAAATAAATCTTGTCTCTGAAACAAATTAAAAACGGCGTGGGAAGAATGATCCCAACTGAAATAAACGGAAAACCTGTGATTCCATTTATGGGTCGGGGGAAACATAGACCACAGGGTAAAATTATAGGTCCTTCCATTCCCACTTGCTTAGATTTTCCTTCTGATGGAAATAAAACAGTTTCTTCTTTGAAGGAAGCCTTGATGAAAGCAGGTCTTAAAGACGGCATGACCATTTCCACTCATCATCATCTTCGAAACGGTGATCTGGTTTCCAACGAGATTTTCAAGATTGCCAATGAACTTGGAATTAAAAATCTGGTCTGGTATCCTTCTGCTTCCTTTCCCTGTCATGAACCGATTATCAATTATTTGGAGAATGGCACAATTCATCATATCGAAGGAAGCATGAATGGACCTTTGGGACGATTCACTTCTCATGGAAAAATGAAAGGTATGGGAATTCTACGCTCTCATGGCGGTCGGGTTCAAGCCTTAAAAGATGGTGAAGTAATAATTGATATTGCTGTGCTGGCAACTCCAACTTGTGATATGTTCGGTAACGCTACCGGTCAGCATGGGCCTTCCGCCTGTGGAGTATTGGGTTATGCCAAAGCAGACGCACTTTTTGCAGAAAAAGTGATAATCGTTACTGACAATCTGGTGGATTTTCCCTGCATACCAATGGAAATCGAAGGAAATTATGTCGATCATGTTGTTGTGATTGATAAAATTGGAATTCCAGAAAGAATCATCTCAGGAACAACTCAGATCACGAAAAATCAGGGACGATTACAGATTGCAGAACTTACATCAAAATTTTTATTGGAATCTGGAATTCTGAAAGATAAGTGTTTTTTGCAGGCAGGAGCTGGAGGAATTTCTCTGGCAATCGGATATTATATTCATCAAATTCTAAAAGAGAAGCATTGGAAAATTCAACTAGGATTCGGCGGCAGCACCAAATACATGGTTGAGATGTTGAAAGACGGCACCATGAATCATATTTTGGACGGACAGGCTTTCGATCTCGATGCGGTTCGCAGCATTGCCGAAAATGCCAATCACTATCAATATCCGGTATTTAATGCCTACAATTTTCATTCCAAGGGAAACCTGAATTCCATGATGGATATCTCGATTTTGGGTGCTACGGAAGTTGATGTTAATTTCAACGGTAACGTTGTAACTCATTCCGATGGATACTTGCTGCACGGCATCGGTGGCTGGCAGAATTGTCTGCATGCCAAAAATGTAATCCTGCCGATCCCATTAGTCAGACACAAAATTCCTGTTGTACGTGACGAAGTGACGACAATCGTTGGACCGGGAGAATTGATAGATGTGATCGTTACTCATTTTGGTATTGCTATCAATCCAAAACGTACCGATCTGCTGGAGAAAGTGAAAAATTCTAATCTTCCCATTAAAACAATTGAAGAATTGAAAGATGAAGCTGAACGGATTTGTGGTGTACCCGAAAAACCAAAATTCACAGATAAAATCGTAGCAGCAGTGAAGTGGGTAGATGGAACCGTGATTGATGTTATAAGACAAATAGAGGAGTAGATTATTATAAAAAAGTACATTGTCTTTGTAATTTGTCTTTCGTTTCTTCCACTTTTGGGAGAAGTAACACTAAACAATTTTGGTCGCATCAATCCTGTAAAAGAAGAAATCGATGTGGAACATTCTTATGAAGATAATGAATATTACGTTCAACATGATAAATTGAAACTAATCGGAACATCGTTATTTCCTATTGCAAATGGATATTTAACCATTGTAACTGAGCATGAAAATATTCCCACCTGGCTCAGACTTTATGATAAAAGTGGTAATTTACTTCTAACCAAAGAATTAAAAAAAATCATTAATACTTTAATTTCTGAAAATGGAAAATATGTCATTTTTTTTGATGGGAAAAATCTACAAGTTTTAGATATTGCAAAGTTACAATTATTATCTTTTGAGAAATCACTCCGATTTGCAGTTAATAATTCAGGAATACCTGTCTTTGTAGATGAAGATAATGATATTCACTTCCAGGATCAGATTTTCTCGGTTGATGAAAACATTCGCAGTGTTCTATTCCATAATGAAATTCCATTAATAATTACAGACCATTCCATTTCCCAAATAGAACAAAAACTGCAAAAGATACACATATTTACTGAAGAAATTTTCGAAGTAAAGATAATTGAAAATATACTTTATCTTGTTATAAAGAATGATTCAAATTACAAATTACTAAAATTCAATGATTCAAGCAATATAGAACAAATTGATGAGATCAATTTCGATAGTTCATCAAATAGAATTCACGAACCAATTTATGCTCCGCTAAATTATGGTGAAGAAGATTTTCCATTCCCAATCGGGAATAGCTATGCCGAGATCCAGCAATATGGAGATACGCCTTATCTTCATCCTGGAGTTGATTATTTGGGAAATGATTTTCAAGAAGTTTATGCTGTGCACGATGGTTTTGTGAAGGCAGTTCTCACAACCGGCGGTGATCCATACTGGCGGGTTGCAATTGCCAATGAAGATGTTGCTACAGAGGTCCAAGGCTATTTGTATGCACATTTAAATCAAGAATCCATAACAGTAAATGTAGGTGATGAAGTAGTGGCTGGAGATCTTCTGGGAACTCTTTATCCGTGGAATTATTACGATTTCACTCATATTCACTTTTCTCGCGTTTTCTGCACAGGAGCGCAATGGTATGGTGATTGGTGGACAACCGAAAACAGTCTTTTGGATGTAATCAATTTTCAGGATACAATTCCACCAATATTTGAGGATGTCTGGGAAAATAATCGTTTTGCATTTGTAAGTGATAATGGAAATTATCTTGATCCTATGGCACTTTCCGGAGAATTTGATATCATTGCAAAATGCCACGATATTGCTAACTCAGAATGGAGAATTGATCTGCATGATCTCAGTTATTCTCTTTATCCAATTAATAATCCCGATTCAATCCTTTTCGAACAATTCTCTTATGTTTACGATTTCGATCTGGATACTTATCATTCAGGGACAGTTGATAATATGATCTTAAATACTATCTATTCTCGAGATGCAACTTGTTACTCTATAGGTAATTATGTGGAAAGAGAATATTATCACATTGTTACAAATTCAAATGGAGATTCTCTGATTACGGAAGATGATGCAGCTGAATCTTTTAACTCAACTCAATTCCCTGATAATTATTATTATTTTAAAGTTACAGCTCGTGATGCCAGTCTGAATACGACTGTCGATTCGATGTTAGTTTCTTTTGACAATGGAGTGAATGCTGATAATGACCAATTACAAATTCCTGATTATGAATTACAAAATTATCCCAATCCATTCAATCCCTTAACTACGATATCTTTTGAATTAACCGCAAAGGACGCTAAGAGTGCAAAGATAGAAATCTATAATTTAAAAGGTCAAATAATTAAGACCTTGCCAGTCATCCTGAGCGGAGTCGAAGGAGCAGCTAACTGGGACGGTACAGATCAAAACAACAAGCAAGTTTCCAGTGGAATATATTTTTATAAATTAAGAATAGATGGGGAAAATATTAATACAAAAAAAATGATCTTACTAAAATAAAAAAGGAGAGAAGTGATGAGTAAAAGAACTATCGTAACAATGCCGGGTGACGGTATTGGAAAAGTTGTTTTAGAAGAAACGTTAAGAGTGTTGGATGCAGCTGGGATTGAAGCCGAATACGTTCATGCTGATATTGGTTGGGAGTTCTGGTGCAATGAGGGGAATCCGCTTCCACAAAGGACTTTAGACATTTTAGAAGAGCACAAGATTGCACTTTTCGGAGCGATTACTTCCAAACCAAAAAGCGAAGCTGCTAAAGAACTCGATCCTAGTCTTGAAGGAAAGGGTTATGTTTATTACAGCCCGATAGTAGGTTTACGTCAACATTTCAAACTGGATATTTGTCAGCGTCCCTGCAAAACACTTAAAGGAAATCCTCTCAATTTTATCCGTAGAGGACCAAACGATACTATCGAAGAACCTGAAGTAGATGTTGTTGTCTTCCGTCAAAACACAGAGGGTTTATATGGTGGAGTAGAATGGACAGATCCGCCTGACCAAGTTTATGATGCTTTGATGACACATCCGAAATTTGCCAAGAATTTTGGCTGGTCACCCAAAAATGAAATCGCCATTTCAACCAGAATATTTACTAAAAAATATTCAGAAAGAATATGTCGTGCTGCTTTTGATTATGCCAAGAAATTTGGTTATGATAAAGTAACACTTTGCGAAAAGCCTAATGTGATCCGTGAAACTAGCGGAATGATGCTGGCAATCTGCCGCGAAATGGAAAAAGAATATGAAGGCATCTGGTTCAATTACACGAATATTGATGCTCAAATGATGTGGCTCACAAAAAATCCTGAAACTTACGGTATAATCATAGCTGGAAATATGTTTGGAGATATTGTTTCTGACGGATTTGCAGGACTCATCGGTGGACTTGGATTTGCCTGCAGTGCAAATATCGGTAAAGAAGTTTCAATATTTGAACCAACTCACGGTTCAGCTCAAATTTATGATAATCTTGACCCTTCTATCGTTAATCCAATTTCAATGATAATGTCTGCCTGTATGATGCTCGATCATATCGATGAAACTGAAAAAGCAACAAAGATCAGAAACGCAGTTGCAAAAATTGTTGAAGAAGGCA
>DAOUVH010000114.1 GCA_030667725.1 Candidatus Cloacimonadota bacterium
TATCAAAAGAATCAAAATTCTTTATTACATTAGCAATTATCAGTATAATATTAGCTATAGAATTTTCTTATTTCATCTTCATAATCTGGATGATAATATATATTTTCTACGGTGTATTTAGGCAGATATTCCTTTTACATAAAAAACGTTCTTCTAAAATTATACATTGATTATATTTAGTCAGCAATACTAACTGATAATAATTCTCTAACATCTTGGATATTATTTAAATACTGACAGTCATTATCGCTCTTCTCTTATATTATTCTTGACATACATTATGTCATCCTTATAAATGACACATGATTGTATTTAAAGATTAAATGAGTTGTTTAACGAGAATAGATATCTGTATTAAGGAGATATTATGCCGATATTCAAAGATAATTATTTCACAAATGACACCTATTTACTCCGTAGTGAAAGATTGAAGATCATAAAGAATTATATTCTCGATTGGTCAGGTCATTTGTCACTTCCAAAAGAATTAATTGATTGGGGAATGTCGGCTCCGAATAGATGGCAGAGCATCCTGAAAAAAGTTGAAGAAAAGAAGAATCAATCTAACAATATTTTTTGGGAATTAAAAGAAATTGATGAAATAACTTTTAAATATTATTTACGTTGTAAACGTTTGATCAGCAACAAATATTCTACAAATATAAAAATTTTACATAGCTATGGAATCGACACAAAATTTCCCAGAAACAGACATGAAAAAATTAATACTATTAGAAAAATGTTAAAAACTTTTGCCAAACAAAAAGAGCAAAAAGAATCCAATCCTATCCCTGAGGATTTTATTATGAAACTAGAATCATTACTCGAAAAATCGGAAGCAATAAGCGAAAAAGCACATTTAAGTGGGAGATCAACTTCTGCTGAAGCAGTTGAAAAACAAGTAGCTCTTTTCAAAGAAGATTCAAGAAAGTTACGAACTTTATATTCCTGGGCATTAATGACCTGGGAACCGGATGAACCTTACTTGGTTCAATTGGGATTTGCGGTAAAGCCAAAGAAGATAAACATCACTAAAGATGAGACAGATGAGGAACAATAATAGATGAAAATTTTACAAACATTTATCGGTCTTTTCTTTCCAAAAATATGTTTGAGTTGTGATGAACGTCTCTTAGATAATGAACAATTTCTCTGCTCAAATTGTTTTAAATCACTTGTATTTCTGAAAGATATCTGCCCAATTTGTGGTGCACCAAAAACTGAAGAGAAGTGTAGAGTTTGCCAAACAAACGAATTTTTTTTCGATAAAGCTCGCTCAGTATTCATGTTCAATAAAGTTGTTCAGAATTTAATACATGAATTCAAATATAACGAAATGACGATGATCGCAAAATTCCTTGGCAAACTTTCACAAGAGTATATTGAAAAATCTAAACCATTTGATCATATCGACTATGTTGTTCCGGTACCACTTCACAAGGTTAAAAAACGCTCCCGAGGATTTAATCAATCAGAATATATTACCAGGCAGATCGCCAGAAATATGAACTGGAAACATCTTCCCAGGCTAATAAAGAGAAAGAGATTTACCGAAACTCAAACAAAATTGAATAAAGAGCAACGCAGGAAAAACGTATCATTTGCTTTTAAGATAAATCCAAAATATGATATCAAAGGCAAAAACATCCTGCTTGTAGATGATGTGTTCACAACCGGCGCTACAGTGAATTCTATAACTGCCGTTTTAAAGGAAAAGCAGGTAAACAAAGTTTATGTCTTTACTATCGGTAGAGCATTGTGATTAATGATATCTTTAAAACAAAAAAGAGAGAGTTAATATATTCTTTAGCTCCAATTCCATAAAATAACTGCACAATTCATTCTATATGGTAGCCTGTAGAAATTTTCCTTGCCATAATTACCCGATATTTTTTTTTAACTTTCTCGATTACATATAGTTAGTATAATTATGTGTTCAGTAGTAAAATGGTTTGGGAGAGAGTATGGTAGGAACATCGGACATCAAAAATGGATTGATCATAAGATTTAAAAATGGTCTTTATGAGATCATTGAATTCCAACACGTAAAACCGGGCAAGGGTGCAGCTTTTGTGCGTACAAAACTTAAGAATATAGAAACCGGTAAAGTAATCGATAACACCTTCCGAACCAGTGAAAAATTAGAAGATGTAAGAGTTGATAAAGAGAAGAAAGAATATCTCTATTTTGATGGAACTTTCTATGTTTTTATGGATACCGTAAGCTATGAGCAAATACAAGTTCCCAAAGAAGTTATTGGGAATCTGGATAAATTTCTTATTGAGAACATGATCGTTGGCATGAAGTTTGATCCTGATAAAAACATTCTGGGAATTGAACTACCAACAACTGTAATTCAAGAAATCGCAGATTGTGAACCCAATGTGAAGGGTAATTCTGCATCGGTCAGCGGTAAAAATGCTACAACTGGAACTGGATTAAATATTACTGTCCCATTCTTCATTGAGATTGGAAATAAAATTAAAATTGATACTCGCACTAGTGAGTATATTGAAAGAGTTTAATAATAAAATTATAAGGAGAGTAAGATGCCAAAAACAAGATCATTTTCTGCAAAACTTGCTCACGAGATTAGTACTGAAGGAAAAACAATCTGCCCAAAGTGCAACCAAGAAATAAAAAAGGTTAAGCTTATACGTGCTCGCAGTTCCAAGGCTAATACATGGGCGCCTAAGTACGATTTTGTGAATATGTGTAAATGTAATGAAAAAGATATTTTAACTGGAAAAATATAAAGTTAATTATCTTAAAAGTAGTTAAATAAAAACAATTCGTAACCCTCTTGTCTTAACTGATAAGAGGGTGTTTGTGTAGTATAGGAACGGGATGGAAAAATGAAAATATCAATTCTAATAATTCTTGCTGTATGTTTTATCAGTCCATTTCTCTTTGCAATGCCATCAGTACCGGGGAAAATAGATAACAATAATTATAAAGTCTATCCTTCAGAAAAATACGGTAGAAATAACTTAGCATTCAGAGATGAACTTCCTCAGAATATTTTAGCCATTATGGTAGAATTCAGTGATATAGCTTTTGACCTGATTCCTGATTTTCCGGATTCACTTGCTCATAACAAAGAATATTTTGAACGTCTATTTTTCCATTTGGCATCCTTTTATGCTGATGCTTCTCATGGCAATTATGTGCTAACTGAAAACAATTATACTGTTTGGGATGACATTATTACTCTTACCCAACCAATGGCATATTATGGAGATAATGATCTTCAGATCGAGCGTATTTGTGAATTCACTCAGGAAACCGTACAACTTATTGATGACCAAATAGATTTTAATAATTACGATGCCATTATCATCATTCATGCCGGAGCTGGAGAAGAAGCAGCATCGGCTGGTGAGAATGAAGATCAACTAAGCAGCACATTCCTCTCACGTCGATCACTGCAAGCCGGATTAGATCCGGAAAATGATGATTTCCCCGGTATTGAAACAAATGACGGACTTTACCTTACAGAGTTTGTAATAATTCCCGAGACAGAGTGGCAACCGAATGGTATACAGGGAGAAGACACAATCTATGGAATTTTCGGAGTTCTTGCACATCAGTTCGGGCATCAGATAGGATTACCTACACTTTTTGATAACAATTCCGACAACGGCAGTTCTTATGGCATTGGTGGTTTCGGTGTTATGGGAACCGGGGTTTGGAACGCAAATGGTTTTGTTCCTCCTTTGCCTTGCGCCTGGTCACGTTACTATCTTGGTTGGGAAGACAATAACATTGTAGAAATTAATTCTTCTTTTGAGAATCTATCGCTCGTTTTCCCTATGGCAGAAGATGAAGAAACACCCAAACTTTATAAGATCAATATTTCTGAGGATGAGTACTTTTTGATCGAGAACAGACAGCAGAATCCCGATGGAAGCGTTTTCATTAATACAAGTGGAGAAACTCTTGCTACTTTTACCTTTGCTACTATTGAAGATCAAAATGTCTATCCCGTTGGACACGCCTATGCCGGACAGCCAAAATTCAGTTTTATGGATAATTCCTACGCCGGTTGTGAATGGGATTTCTATCTCCCCGGTTACGGTTTTGGCGCTGCTCCAGAAAACGATGGATCCGGGATTCTCATCTGGCATATTGATGAAAATGTTATTAACGAAAATTTCACTCCCGATTTTGAAATTCATTCTGTAAACGGTGATGCTTCCCATAAGGGAGTGGATCTGGAAGAAGCTGATGGGATTCAACAGCTTGATACCACACTTCATGGATACAGTAGTTTCTATGGTTCTAAAGATGATTCTTATAGAGAAGGAAACAACACATATTTTGGGAAAAATTACTTCAATGAGATTTTTTCTACTCCAACTGCCGAAAGTTATTATGGTGGTGTTCCACTCGAGATCTTTGATATTAGCAATTCTGATTCGCTTATGACCTTTTCGGTGGAATTCGAGTGGTCATTAAATGCTGAGTATTTAGGAGAGAATCCCTTTGCTGCTGCATTATTAGATTTTAATGGTGATGGAGAAAATGAAATATTCTATCCAATGCCCGATGGTGAGATCTATTTATGGAAGGATGATCTGCCTTATCCTGATTTCCCAATTATTGTAGCAAGCCCTTCGCAAATTTGCAACTATTATGCTTTTGACCCAGCTACAAGCAGCATTCTTATTCCAACTCAACCTGATGACAACAGTTATGCGATGTTGTTCCAAATTGATAATGATATTGTAGATTATAAAGAACTTATTTTATTCCAAATTGATAGAAGCTGGGCGGCTTCTCCGGTGGTAAACCCGGATGAAACAAACGAAAACAGAGTTTTTATTCCATTGCATGACATTAATTCTTCCAGTAGTGAGATCATTTTTTTAAACAGCAGTTATGAGGTGATTGAAACACTCAGTACACCGTATATTGCTTCTAATCTGATATTCAAAGATGATATTTTATACTTTGTTGATAATAGTTGGAACGTACATCAGATTACACTTCCAGATTATGAACTTGATGAATTCCCACTTGAAATCGAAACTCCTTACCCAAATATTTTATCAGCTTTGCTTGTAGATATCGA
>DAOUVH010000263.1 GCA_030667725.1 Candidatus Cloacimonadota bacterium
ACTCAATTTCCCATGATATTTCTTAATAATTGATCCAACATATTCTTTAAGATTACTTCTAGTTAATTTGAAATTGTCATCTTCTAATTCAGTTTTGAATGCTTTTTGGAATTCATCCGGATCGCTGAGAATGATGAGAGAAGGTGCAACTTCTTTGGTCACTTCAAAAAGTTTCTGAGCAAGTTCCCGACATTCCGCCAGATTAGAATGTCGCATTGTGCGAATAGCATGTTCCAATGTCCGAGCATTGAATGACAAACCCAGTTGTGCCTGAGTAGCCAAACTGAGAGCATAACGTGCATCTTCTTTAGCCCAACCCTCCAAAGTGTTTTTAGCACGGTTCATTTTGTTGGAAGTGCCTTTGGTTGCAGCTTCTTCAGCTTGTTTAGCCAAATCAGGATTGGAAGCAAACTGATGATCAATAAGTTTTTGTAGATTTCGTAAATAAAAGTCATTTTGGAATTTTACAAGTTCCCGGAATTTCTTCGCATCTTCTTCACTGAATTCTATAGGTACAACATAGTCACCCTGCAAAGTAATATAGCGTTGAGATTTTTCTGTATAAGCAGCACCTATACGTCGTGCTTCCAGTTCTTCCAGAGCCAGACGGGAAATCTGCAGAATATCAAAATTGAAATAAGCATGTTCCGCCACAGAGTGATGGCTCATTCCAAAAACGATAGCTTGATTGGAGCGCCTTGCTTTCTTGACCTGTTCCCGTGCTTCGGCTCTAAGTTCGGGAACATCTCGAGGATCACGACTTATTCGTGCATAAGCTGCTGAGATTGTCTCCGGTGTTGCAATTGTATCTTCCGGTAATTTATCTATCAAATTTTTATCTATGTTGAATCCTGCTAAAGTTACTTTCATTATTTCTTAAATTCCTAATTCTTTCATTATTTCTTCACTTGGAATTCCATTTTTATCCCAACCTCGGAGTTTATAATATCTATCGAGCATTTCGTCAAGCTGTACAACTCTGTTTCGGGATGCACCTTCAGTCAATACTTCTTCAAGAAATCTGGGAGGAAGCATATCATCTTTACGAGTGAACCCAGCTTCTGAATTAAATTTTCTTTCCAGATTGTAAATTCTTGTTCCAACTTTAAGTAGTTCATCTTCTGTAAAATTCAATCCGGTAACTATATTTAACATATCTTTAAATGTATCAATACTAATGGCAAATTGCAGAAAACGACAGAGTACGAGCGAATCAACAGCAGCAGAAATATCCTGGAATAAAGCAACGATCTCAGCTTTTCCCTCTATTGAATACCTATCCAAAAAAACAGGTGATCCAAGGATCTCCGGTGAAATAAGATAGCCTTGCATATGGCATCCACCCCTGTTTGAAGTAGCATAAGACAGGGCTTGACCCTGCGCACCACGAGGATCATAAGCTGGTAGTTCCATACCTTTTACTTGCATCGCCAATTCGGGTTTTCCATACTTTTCAGCTAGTTTCTTAGAACCAAGTGCCAGATCTTTCCCAATACCTCTCTTGTAAGCAATATCTTCTACTAATTTCACCAAGTTGGATGAATCTCCCCACTCAAGCTTCTCGGGGAAAACCCCTTTCTCGTAGAGTTCCATAGCACAACCGATAGTGCTCCCGGCTGTTATTGTATCCAGTCCTAATTCATTACAGGTATAATTTGCTTCAGTAATTACTTCCAGATCATTAATGCCTAATTGAGCACCAAATGCCCACACTGTTTCATATTCAGGACCTTCACCTTCCCGCTTACTGGTTTTAGTTTTTCTTCCACAGGCTATAGGACATTTGAAGCAGGCACTTCTACCTTGAAGGATCGTCTCGGCTATCTTTTCTCCACATGTTCCTTCAGCATCATTAAAAACTCCGCGTTTAAAGTTCTCTGTTGGATACATTCCATGGGCATTGATAACATTTACTAAAACTGAAGTTCCCAATAATTGTAGTGATTTCCCTGTAACAGGATTTTTATCAATTAATGTATTTATTGTTAAGATCATATTTTTTAAACCTTCAGGATCACTGACTGGAATCTCTTTTTTTCCAAAAGCAGTAATAGCTTTTAGATTCTTGGATCCCATAACAGCACCCATTCCACCACGTCCGGCAGCTCTATCTTTATCATTCATAATAGCAGCGTACGGTACCAGATTCTCTCCAGCAGGACCGATGCAGGCAACTGAAATATTAGAAGATGATTCATCTTTGAGCATCTTCATGGTTTCATGAGTATCTTTTCCCCAGATATTCATCGCATTCTTAATCTCTATGCCTTCTTCTGTTACTTCGAGGTAAACAGGTTTTTCCGATTTTCCGGTAATAACCAGTCCGTCAAATCCCGCTTTTTTCAGGTTAGCTCCGAAGAATCCGCCGGAACTTGAATCAGCAATAGTTCCTGTAAGCGGAGAGCGAGAAGTTACTTGATAGCGTCCTGCTGTTTGTATTATCCCCGTTAATGGTCCAGTTAAGAAGATAAGTGCATTATCTTCATCGAGTGGATTGGTATCAGCAGAACACATATCAGTATACAATTTTAAACCAAGACCTCTTCCACCGAGATATTTTCTTCTTACTTCTTCATCTATTATTAAAGTTTTCTGTTTTCCTGTACTTAGGTTAACTTCAATTATTTTATTCATCCATCCATTCATAATTCGACCTCCTACTCGTAGAACTTATTATATTTTTCGCGGTGATCACATTTCAAACACATATTTGTATAATACTGATATAATGCCTTTGGTAATTTTGCCATGCTGGCACTTCTGGCTGGGCAAGTATGACATGGGATTTCCGGTTCAAGCCAGGCTGCAGTAGCAAATTTAAATAATTTAGCACCTTCAAGTATCAATATTCCCGCACTCGTTCCTAATCTGGTTG
>DAOUVH010000067.1 GCA_030667725.1 Candidatus Cloacimonadota bacterium
ATTGAAGATTACGTTGCAGTATTTTCACTTCAAGACAGAGCCGGATATGAAACATTCTCAGATCTTACTACATTTGATATTGTTAATGCTGCTGACCTTCCAAAAATATCTGATGAATGGACAGTTGAAGATAGAAAAAACGACAAGGGTGATTACAATGCAATTTACTGGGAAAAGCCAACAGTTTTCTTAACTAACTGTACATATTTGAATAATGATAAAACAAAAATTCTTGTTAATTATGATATTTACAAAAATGTAAAATATGATAAAATTAAGAATGTTTATTTTACCGTTTTTGATGAATCGGGTAATAAAATTACTACGATCAACGAATTTTATCAAGATAGCAAACTTAAAATCATGCTAGCAAAACCATCTAATAAAGTTTCTTTCGAGATGAGAGTTGTAGCTAATGGAGACACTGGTGAAGACCAGATTTTCACTCAGGATCTTATCTTTAATCCAGATGTAAAATCTCTGCAGCCGGGAGTATTATATCTCAATGGTGAAGAGGTTAATAAATATACTTACTCAGTTTATAAGAATAATTATTCAAATGAAGAATGGCGACTTTCCAAGAACACTCTCGGAGCTCAGAGAGAGATAGTTGATAACGTGAGTTATAGAAGCATTATCTTTAAAATTGTTAGCAAATTTGATGCAGAGAAAGGCTTGTTCTTAGTAACTCCAACATTCCAGGTAAGAATGGATGATGAGTTGGAAAACCGTATTATGACAAATCTTTATGCAGAAGAGGTCGCAAAGTCTCTTGAAGGGTATAAAGAGGAAATTGCAAATTATACAGCATCAAAAGATACCTTGGAAACTGAAGCAGATCTTGCTAATGCTGATGATGCTATTGAGCACTATCAAGCTCAGATCGATCTTACCGAAAATAATCCTATCCTGCAAAAAGCTGCAACCTTCAAGAATAATAAAGCAAGAATTAAATTCATAGAAAAAGTTAAAACTATTGCAGCTCGTTCTTTTAAATATAAGATGGTAAAAACTGATGGGAAAGCACACTTTGCACTTTCGGAAGTTTACACCACAGAAGAAGTAGGTACATTACCATTCAATGAATCTGCCAGAGAAACCTATACAACATTGGGAATGGATCATTTCTATCCGATCCCAAACTGGTTCCAGGCAGATAAATTACCAGCTCTTATCGCTACATTTATCTTCGGGTTTATGGTTTTCTTCATGATCAAACAGGCAAAGAGTGGTAAAGAACTTTATATCAGACCTATCGCCGGTATCGATGAAATTGATAATGCTATCGGGCGTGCAACTGAGATGGGAAGACCAATTCTTTTTGTTCCTGGTCTCTCGGGAATTACTGATGTAGCAACGTTAGCCGGACTTTCAATATTAGGTCGTGTTGCCAAGAAGGCTGCTGAATATGATACTAGAATATTAGTGCCGGTACGTGATTACATCGTACTTCCAATTGCACAGGAAGTAGTAAAAGAAGCTCACTATGAGGCTGGGCGACCAGACTCTCATGATAAGAACAGTGTTTTCTTTATCACAACAGCACAATTTGCATTTGTTGCCGGAGTAAACGGTATTATGATCCGTGAGAAAACTGCCACGAACTTCTATATGGGAATGTTCTGGGCAGAAGCACTTATTATGACAGAAACAGGAAATACAACCGGAGCTATCCAGATATCCGGAACTGATGCCGTTACCCAGATCCCGTTCTTTATTACTACTTGTGACTACACACTTATTGGAGAAGAATTATATGCTGCTTCAGCTTACCTTGCACGTGAACCGCTGCAACTTGGAACTCTGAAAGCAGTTGATTATACTAAATTTATTATATTAGCGTTTGTAATTATCGGAACTTTGTTGTCAACGGTTCATGCCACGTTCCTGATAAATGCATTCCCTGAAAAATAGGAGGATAGATGAAACGACAAATTCCTTTAATAATAATCATGACCCTGGGATTTATGTTTGTAGCACATTCATTTATCCCGCATAAAGTATCTGCTGATTTCTTCGATTGGTTCCAGGATTGGGTAAAAGCCGTATCACCATTCGCAGTGTCACTTGGTATTATGAGTTTATTCATGGTTCATGGAACCAAGATCAAACGTAAAGTTCCTAACTGGCAATACAGTGTTATAACATTAGCCGGACTTGTATTTACAGCACTGGCAGGTTTTGTATGGGGAACACAATCCGGCACACCATACATGTGGTTGTTCGAGAACGTTCAAATGCCTATGAGTGCTACCATGTTTTCTTTATTGGCATTTTATATTGCCTCTGCAGCATACAAGGCTTTCCGTGCCAGATCTGCAGAAGCTACAGTACTTCTTGTTGCGGCTATCATCGTTATGATTGGTCAAGTTCCACTTGGGGCTATGATCTCAAAATGGATACCTGAAACATCTACCTGGATATTGAATGTTCCTAACCTTGCTGCTAAACGCGCTATTATGATAGGTGTGGGACTTGGAATAACAGCTACTTCACTTAAGATATTGCTTGGAATAGAGAGAACTTATCTGGGCGGAGGTGACTAAAATGAATAAGAATGTAATCAAATTCTTTGATAAGATACAGAATATTGACAGGCGTTACATCTACATTGTTGTAGCGTTTTCTATTATTATTCCTCTTCTTATCCCATTTAATTCACCTACATACGTTACTAAACCTACAGAAGATATTTATAAAAAAATAGATTCTTTTGCTGGTGATGAGAATAAAGCAGTGTTGATGTCATTTACGCATGATGCAGGTACAATGCCGGAATTATTCCCGATGGAAGTTGCCGTATTAAGACATTGTTTTGAAAGAAATATAAAGGTTTTTACGATTTGTTGGCTACCTACAGCTGCTCCGTTGGTAGACTATGCTCTTAATACTGCTCGAGAAGATTTTGATGTTCAATCCGGTGTTGACTATTGTAATTTTGGCTATAAGCCATACGTTTTGAGATTACCAATAATGCTTGGAATGGGAGATGACATTGCAAAAGCGGTTGAAACAGATTCTCAAGGTAGAAAAATTGAGAACTTGGAAATCATGAAGAATATCAAGAACTATGATGATATGAATTTGGTTGTCGATTTTGCTGCAAGTACTAGTGCTCTTCAATGGATCACTTATGCCAGAGCAAGATTTGGTGCTAACATTGCTGCCGGTGTTACAGCTGTTATGGTTGCTGATAACTATCCTTATTTGCAGACAGGTCAATTGATGGGTATGTTCAGGGGACTTAAGGGTGCTGCTGAATATGAAAAGCTGGTTGATGTTTTTGCGGCTTATGAAAGCGAAGATTATCCAAATGGAAGACCATTTAGTAAAGAGATCATTAAGGAAACAAGTATTCCAATAACTGGAGATACAGTTCCTTATAAATACAAAAAAGCACGAATTGGTATGAACGCACAATCTGTTGCTCATATCATGATGATCGTTTTCATTCTTCTTGGTAATATTGGTTTTTTCATTACCAGGAAAAAGGAATTATAGGGGGGAAACATGTTTGAAACAATAAGTAATTTCGTAGCAGCATTCCTAACCTTGAGTATCTTCTCGTTCTTATATAAAGACAATCCTTTCTATAAATTCGCAGAAGCTTTACTTGTTGGTGTTTCTATGGGTTATGCTATTCCATTGGTTTATGAAAACGTGTTTTTACCATATGTTTACACACCTATTTTCTTAAGCCATAAATTTATTATTATTATACCTGCTTTGTTAGGTTCACTCTATATGTTCAGATTCAGTAAGAATTTGGGCTGGCTGGCTAGATATCCAATCGTGTTTGGTATGGCTATTGTTGGTATGAGCGTACCAATGTCTTTACACTCATCTGTACTTGTGCAAATGAGAAGTGCAATGCTGCCAATAGATGGCATCAATTCCGCTCTTATCTTTATTGGAACAGTAACTATTCTATTGTATTTCTTCTTCTCGAAAGCGCATAAAGGTATTTATGGTAAAGTTACCAACATAGGGATCTGGTTCATGATGATCGGGTTCGGTGCTTCATTTGGATATACTGTGATGGCTCGTGTATCATTGCTTATCGGGCGTATTCAATTCCTGTTGGGAGACTGGCTGGGATTAATAAAATAAGCAATAAAAGATAAAATTAAAGCCCCTCAGAACGAGGGGCTTTTTTGTTACTCAAATGCAAAAATTTTGTTTTCTGTCACTCTGCCTGCTGAGTATTAATTTCTTTTCTCGTCACTCTGAGGAATCTACTTGCCCTAGTGGAATTGTGCTTTGCACACCTGTTTCACAGGATTCCACGGGGCTTGCTGTTACTTTTAACGAAGAGCAGAGGAAAAACTGAGTGACAATTTTTAGTTTATTCTTCCTTAGGAGAGCAACGTGTAAGACTTGTCAGAATGACGATATTTTTGATACAAATTTATCTAAAACAGTATTCAATTCTCTGGTCAAGCTCACACAACTATATCTATTAATATCTTGTGATCCGATCTCTTTTCCCTGTTTCCAGAGCTCATAAACATATTCAATATGATCTGCGATTTTATCTACTTCATCATATTGGAACATTTTCCCACTTCCAGTCTCATGCAATATTTTTGCCGGTTCGCTTTCTATGGGTCCTACTCCCAAGATAGTTACACCTGAACCCATGTATTCAAAAATCTTGGCAGTTATTATTCCTTCGTTATTCTTCACATTGTTTATCATTAGCAGCAGCATAGAAGAATTTGACATCAGCTCAATTGCTTTCCGATGAGTGATATGATGATGAAATTCAACGATCCCGCTATCATCCAGCTTGTTTAACTGCTCTTTAACTTCTTCAGAGATATTCCCCCAGAAATTCATTTTAATATTTGATATCTCTTTATTATGAAGCAGGATAATTGCTTTTAAAACTGAGATCGGATTTGATTCGGGAGGAAGTGTTCCAAAGTAGTTAAGATTAAAATTATCATCGATCCTCTTTTTCATAATTTCCATATAATCATAAGGATCGAAACCATTCGTGATAAAATGAATTTTATCCGACGAACAATTGAGATCAGAGATGATCTTCTGTGATGCAGCAATTATCGCATCACTGTTTTTCACAACTTTATTTTCCAGCAGCTTGTCAAAATAGCTGGTTGCCTTCAAACGCTTAACATTTTTGAGATAACCCATTTGAGTCCAGGGATCTCTGAAATCAGCTATCCAGTTTATATTATACTTTTTCTTCAACTTTAGTCCGATTAGATGAGTAGAATGTGGTGGTCCTGTTGTTACTATGGCATCATATCTATTTGCTAGCAGCTCTTCTTTGGCTGCCTTATAAGCAAATCTATTCCAAATTTTACGCGCATCAGGAATCACTAAATTCAGCCGTATCCAAATAGATACTTTTTTGAACAGGGAATCAGCTGCATTAATTTCCAAACTACCATAAGGTACTTTGCTCTCCCCAGATTTCTTATACAGACCGCCAAAAGTTGGCGTTTTTGTCCGAATCACTTTAAGTTCTTTGGGAATATCTTTCAATAACGACTCATCGATTGCAGGATAATCTCCATTTTGAGTTGTGATAATCGTAGATTCCCACCCATGCCTTGGCAGATATTTTAAAAACCTGAGCCAGCGCTGCACACCAACCCCACCGCAGGGAGGCCAGTAATAGACTATAACCAATAATTTCTTCATTTATTTTATCCCTTTGACAACTTTGGTGTTAATGATCTTTTTGTCCAAAAGTTTCTAAGAAAGGAATAAAGAGTATGCGTCCGATAGAAAGAAAAATATTTAATAAGATCAAAGAAAAAAGCATTACAATGGATGATGTATTGGAAGTTCTTGATGGTACACCTACCCAGGAAATGAAAAAAAGCTTTCAGGATGATTGCCTGTTCCAATCTGACAAATACTTTGCCAAGAACATTATAAACTCTCTTTTGAGAAGCAGGCTGATAAAACAGGAAGGTGACAGGTTTTTCAAGAACGAGAAGAAAAAGGAAGAGAAGAAAGAAGAAAAATAGTTAGAAAAACAAAAAGGAGTTGAAAAATGAATCTATTGAAAACAAGATCTCAATTATTCACAGCAACAGTTATTATTTTATTCCTAACCACTTTGCTTTGGGC
>DAOUVH010000097.1 GCA_030667725.1 Candidatus Cloacimonadota bacterium
ATTATTGCTCTAGCCAATGCAACTCTCTTCTTCATACCACCGCTGAGTTCAGAAGGCATTTTTGTTAGAACATCTTTCAGCCCGACCAGTTTCAATTTTTCCGTAACTTCTTTCAGGATGTCATCTTCAGAAAGATCTGTATGCTCGATTAATGGAAGTGCTATATTCTGATATACATTCAAAGAATCCAATAAAGCTGAACCTTGAAAAAGCATTGCCATCTTTTTTCTTGTTTCGTTTAATTCTTGTTTATTTAATGTAAAAAGATCTATCTCATCAATAATTATTGAGCCTTCCACTGGTTCAATAAGACCCTCAATGCATTTCATCAAGACGCTTTTTCCGGTACCGCTCTGTCCAACAACAATTGTTATCTGGTTTTCCCTTATCGTTAGATCTATATTTTTCAGAATTACTTGCTCACCAAAACTTATTGAAAGATTCTTAATTTCTATCATTTATTTTCCTAAAACCATATCATCTTATGACAATTTAATTCATCATTCTCTGCATTATATTTAGAATAATTCTGTCTATCACAACTATTCCACCATTTCAACTTCAATACCGTCATACTTTTTAGAAACCGGACGCAGGTGTAAATACTTTTTCTCTAAATCTTGTTCACTTTTAAAAAATACACGAACATAATGATCTGAAAGTGCCGTCCAATATCCATTTGATCTTTGTTCAATTACGCCTCTTAATTCAATATTATTAGTGATTATGAAATCTGTATACTCAACGAGTTTTGCCTCAGATATCGAGATCAATTCGTTGCTTCTCTGTTTTATGATCTTCCCATTCACATGACTTTTCATTTTTTCAGCACGAGTTCCCGATCTTTTAGAATAGGAAAAAACATGAAGATAGGCAAAATCAAGATTTGAAAGGAAGTAATGAGTTTTTTGGAAAAGTTCTTCCGTCTCTCCTGGAAGTCCGGCAATCACATCAATCCCTATCGCAACATCAGGGAAAATATTTCTGAGTTTTGTAATAACATTTCTAAACTGTTCAGTAGAATATCGTCTTCCCATTTTGCTGAGAAGATCATCACATCCCACCTGGAGCGGAATATGAAAATGATGACATATTTTTTTACTTTTCGTAATATACTCCAATAATCCAACGGTAAAAAGTTGAGGTTCAATAGAACTTAACCTGATCAGTTCAACACCATTTATTTCCTCGATCTCATATAGCAGTTTTGCCAAGGAATAACCTGATTCGATTCCATAAAGTCCCAGATTGATCCCACCAAGAACGAATTCTTTATAACCGTTATCAACCAATTTTTGTATTTGATCAAGAATGTAATTTTTCTTCCTACTTCGGGAATGTCCTCTGGCATAAGGGATTGCACAGTAAGCACAATAATAATCACAACCATCTTGCACTTTGATAAAGGCCCGGGTTTTATCAAGCATCTTAGTAGTCGACATCTCATCAAAGTTGTGTTGATCATTTATATCACCGAAAACTGAAGTTTCAGAGTTGAGTTTTTCAAATATCTTGCTTTTGCTGTTATTATCAACTATCAGATCAACATCACCTAATTCATTGATTTCCTCTTTCTTTCTCTGTGAATAACATCCTGTAACAATAACTTTTACATTAGGATTGATCTGCTTTTGATTTAATGCTTTTCGAATTGCATTCCGGCTTTTATAATCTGTTCTGTTCGTAACGGTGCAAGTGTTAATTATATAAATATCAGCAGGCTTATCGAATTCAGTAATTTGATAACCTGCTTGAGCAAATTCATCTACAATACATGCTGTTTCGTATTGGTTAACTTTACAACCAAAGGTTATAGCTGCAATTGATTTATTTATACTTTCCATTAATTACTTATCAAAAATCTTCATCCCTGAATTATCGATTCTAACAGTTCGCTTATCATTCAATTCTAACGCAGTTGGCAGGTTTTGGAATAAACATTTATCCTTAATAGAATGATGATTTAGTCCTGTTTTAATCCATTTATTCTCTTCAAATTTATAGACTTCAAAATTTTGCCTTTTAAGCATAAATAGATTATTATTATATTCCAAGAAATATTCAATTTTATAGCTGAATTCAAAATCTGGTGTAATTTCTACGAATGTTTTGTTTATATGATTATATTCATACATATAATACTTGGTATCGTGCCCATAAGTAATGTACAATATATAAAGCTTGTTACCAATCTTTAAGAATTTTGTTTGTGTCTCTCCTCTTGAGAAATCTACTTCATTTGAACCTTGAATTTGATGAATTTCACTTGTTCCGATATTTAAAATATTCAAACCATCATCCGAAATAAAGAATATTTCAGTATCATAAATTGAAACAAGATGATAAAAATCAATTAATCTAGCAATATAATTGTTGAGATCAAAGTTGGTTCTATGTTCATCAAGCTCGAATATTTTATTATTATGCAAAAAACTATTGTGATAGTCAAAACTATGAAATGTTGAACTTAATAACTCGACATATTTAACTGAATTTAACATTTTTAATGTTCTCTGAATTTTTTCTTCATCGAAATTCAAATAATATTTGTCAAACATTGCATATACATCTGGAAACTTTTGCTTCTTATGATATATTTGAATATAGTTTTCTATTATTCCAATTGGAAATGTTCTGGATGTACTTGAATAAACTTTAATTTTGGGTAAAGCATCGATTAACCGATCTAGTACATTAGAAATTTCCATGATTTCATATTGATTCCATGTTGAATGTGTTTTATCAAATTCTACAACATGACTAAATTTTTCATTATCATTTACATTGAGCCATAGATAATTTGAAGATAAGATTGCTTGAAAAATGTGAAAATCTGAAGTAGGATCATTTTGAACCAATTCATTATGATAAACATCCCACGTTCCTTCAGAGTTATCATAAAATACAACATAACCCGGACTTCTATTTATAATAAACCACACTCCTTGATCATCAATAAGAATCGGAGTATTACTATACAAACCAGAGCCAACTAAGTTTGTTATTTCGTTTGTAACATTATCGATTAACTCAGTCTCAATATCAATTTGATACAAATTCTTAAACGTTGAGATCCAAACCATTCGAGTATCTTCGTCGTAATACATGTTAATATTTGAATATGGGTTTTCTAATATTTGCTCATCCTCAATTATAATCTTTCTTTCAAAACTTTCATTACTTAAACTGAAAATAATAATTCCAACGTTTTGTAATGCAATCCAAATTTCATTATTGATTTTAACTATTGATCGAACAGATTTCTTAAATTTGCCATATTCTGGATATGGAAAGATTAAAATTGAATCCTGCATCGATTTACATAAACCGCTGTACAATGCGAAATAATCATATCCATTATAGTTATATATTGGCTTAAAATCGTATGCTGTTGTATTTGGAAACCAAATTGAATCTTCATATGTTTGGTAGTGTGGCGTAAATACTTGAGTTCCTTCTTCGATAGAATAAATTTCAATTAAAAAAGAAACAAATAATAGAATTAATATTTTTTTCATTTTCAACTCCCAATAATGCCACTGATTTAATTCTATCCCCCTTTATAAGTGGGAACAAAAGGGGATTAGGTTTGAAATATTCTTTTCAGAATATACCGATTTGAATAAGTCATTCATCATTCAATAAACCCCTCCGCACTACGTGCATCTCCCCTTACAAAGGGGAGCCAATTTCAATATTATTTTGTACTATAATAATTTAATTTTTTTTACAATTTCTGGAATTAAATTAATCCCAAGCTCATCCAACTGTTTATTATCAACTTCTGCAGGTGATTCGCTCATCAAGTCGGTTGCCTGAAGTGTTTTGGGAAAAGCAATGACATCACGAATTGATTGAGCGTTACTCATTATCATAACAATTCTATCAATTCCCGGGGCAATTCCACCATGAGGAGGAGTTCCGTATCTAAGTGCATTCAGGAAAAAACCAAATTTTTCATCCAATTCTTCTTCTGAGAATCCCAAAACATCAAATATTTTCTTTTGGATATCAAGTCTGTGACAGCGAATACTACCGGAGGAAAGTTCCATACCATTACAAACCAGATCATAAAGTTGCCCTTCGATCTTTTCATATTCACCTGTCTCAAAATACTTAAGATGCTCTTTTTTTGGCAGTGTAAACATATGATGTGCAGTTTCCCAACGTTCTTCATCATCGTTGTATTCGAATAGTGGGAAATCGGTTATCCATAAAAAATTGAATTGCTCAGAACCATAGAGTTTAAGCTCTTTACCTAGATAATTCCTGATCTCAGAAAGAACTTTGAATACCATTTTATCTCTATCCGCTGCAAAAAGAAGAAGGTCACCATCCTCTGCTCCAGTTCTCTTAATTATGTTCTTCTTCTCTTCGTCTGAAATGAAGTTTGTAATACCGGACTGGAATTCTCCATCATGATATTTCACAAAAGCGAGTCCCTTCCCACCAACGTGTTTTGCTCTGTCTGTAAGCATATCGATCTGTTTTCTGGAATAGCCAGCGCATCCAAGGGCAACAATACAACGCACACTGCCGCCATTCTGCAAAGCTTCGCTGAACACTTTGAATTCTGAATTTACCACTATCTCGGAAAGATCATTTAATTCCATTTCAAAACGTGTGTCTGGTTTATCTGAACCATAACGATCCATTGACTGCTTATAAGTTAAATGTGGAAACGGAATTGGAAGATCAACATTGATAACTTTATTAAAAACATATTTGAATAAATCTTCCATAATTTGAAAAATTTCTTCTTGCGTTACATAGCTCATTTCAAGATCAAGTTGGGTGAATTCTGGTTGTCTATCTGCTCGTAGATCTTCATCACGGAAACAACGGGCGATCTGGAAATATCTGTCAAAACCACCGATCATGAGAAGTTGCTTATAGATCTGCGGAGATTGCGGTAGTGCAAAGAATTTGCCATTATGCACTCTACTTGGAACTAGAAAATCTCTAGCACCTTCCGGTGTGCTTTTCATCAACATTGGAGTTTCAATTTCATAGAAATCTTTTTTAACTAGAAATTCTCTGATCGCATACACTATTTCATGTCTTATCAGAATTATATCTTTAAGCTTATCACGACGCAGATCAAGATATCTGTATTTAAGTCGAAGATCTTCTTCAGCTAGAATATTTTCGTTTATTTGAACAGGTAGAGGTTCTGAGTTGTTAAGAAGAAGTAGTTCCTGTGCTTCTATTTCGATCTCCCCCGTTTTCATCTCTTTATTAATATTTTGTTGATCACGAAGAACCACCTTTCCGGTTACAGCTATCACATATTCATTTCTCAGTTTACCGGCTTTTGCGTGAACTGCTTCGTTTTCCGGGTGAAATACGATCTGAACTTTTCCGGAAATATCACGAATATCAATAAAAATAAGCCC
>DAOUVH010000259.1 GCA_030667725.1 Candidatus Cloacimonadota bacterium
CTCCTTCGATACTGGTACAGCAACGATATCAGCAGACGACAAAGAGTATTTTGCTCATCCGCATGGATTGAATGAAAATGTGATTATTGAGGGTGAATTGGTCTTTCTGGATAATTCTGATATTGTGATCTATAATAAAGGAGCATTTAAAGATAAGATTATTATGAGTTATGGATTTTCGCGTAAATTAGCATTGAAACTTGTTGAAAGCAAAGTGAAAGCTTATATTGGTATTGGAAGCCCGAACAGGAAAGCGAATAGTTCATCACACCGACAAAAAACTTATAAGGAAGGTTATGTTCATTCTGTGAATGTAAACCATGAAGATGCCATAAAATTGATGAAGAAATCAGGTAAAACCATTAAAATTGAAATTAAACAGCAGGTAGAAAAAAGAACTGCACAAAATATAATTGTGGATATTCCGGGGAAAGGATACGATGAAAATCTTACATTAGTTTTTGGGCATTACGATTCTGTTTCCCGCAGTCCGGGAGCTTCCGATAATGCAGGAGGTTCAGTCACACTCCTCAAAATCGCTGAATATTTTTCCAAACATGCTCCATTACGTGACTTGCGCATTATCTTCTTTTCTGGCGAAGAGTTGGGATTATTGGGAAGTCAGGCTTATGTAAAGCAGCATTTTGAAGAATTGAAACAAAGAGTCAATTTTGTAGTTAATGTAGATGTTGCTGGGGATGATATTGGAACAGATCATCTGAACGTTATCGGCAGTAAAGAATTACTTGGATATCTGGATGGAATTACCAAAGAGATCGGGATAGTTTTCAATAGCAAACTCGATATTTTCAGCAGTGATTGTATGCCGTTCACACCTTACGAGATCCCTTCTGTAAATATTTTCCGTGCTGGAGGAAAAGGCAGTAGTGGTATTCATACACCTGATGATCATCCGAAATATATCTCGAATAGTGGGTTAGATAATACAATAAAAGCAACCTTAAACATTGTGGATAGAATTGTAAATGCGAAAGTATATCCCATTAAAAAAGAAATTGATAAAAGCTTGAAAGAAAAGATAGAAAAATATCTTTGGAATCTGAGTTATGAAAAACCGGAACTTGAGTGGGAACCGAAGTATAAGAAGTAAACCGAAGACTTATTGTTCTCTTGCATCCGAGCCCCAGCTTGGGTGCATTTTTTTATTGTTATGATAGAAATTTGGTTTAGGTTTTTCTTGCGTAATAAAGCAGAGATTATTACTTATCATTTCGAAGTAGTTAAGATGAGGTGTTAGCTTGGATCTAAAAATAATTTGCGAGATAAGTTAAATAAAATGAGAATATTTGAAAATAAAATACGTGAAATATTAATTAAACAGAATGTAGTTATTGGTTTCAGGTTTCTGCTTCTGGCAATGCTTCTTGTGTTGCTTACCTTCAATGTATTTTTTGCAATATTTACAACAAACATAAATTCTCAAAGTGTTTTATTCCTTTTTGCTATCAGCCTTAAGATATTTCTGGCACTCGTCTTTGTTTATCTTGTTCTTCAAGCAAACAGAACTTTATTCTCTCATCTGGAAGCTGCAAGATACCTGGATAAATTTAATAATGATAAAGCTGATACATACCAGAACGCTTTGGAATTGAAAAGGGAACTTGGAAAGAGTGAAATATTAGAGAGAATTCTTAGTAAAGCAGATGAGAGAGCAAAATCTCAGATAATAAAAACTGATACATATAAATTAATGCCGATACTTTTTATCACAATAATTGTGATCTTTTTCTCGGGTTTGCTTTTTATCTTTAATCTATCTCATTTCACACAAACATATAATTTTTTCAAATTAAAGGAACTGCCTCAGGCTCAACACAAAGAATTTGTAGAAGTTTTTCCCGGAGATCTATTACTTACACGAAACTCCAAGTTGGTAATAGAAGTAGTTGATCCTGAACCTGAGGTTGAGCATAAATTCTTTTATAAGATCGAGCAGAACTGGCGGGAAGAGAAACTGGTTAATTATAAAAAGTTCTTCAATAATCTTGATTTCTCGTTTTCGTATTTCATACAAACACAATTCGCTGTTTCTGATACTTTTGAAATAACAGTCTATGAACTTCCGATAATTGAGGATCTTCAAATTCGTTATGAATATCCTGCCTATACAGGGATGAAGTCCGAGATCCAAAAGAGTGCAGGTGGGAACATCAAAGCCCTAATCGGAACAAAAGTAATATTGAATATTATTGCAAATAATCCAATCGAACAAGCTGAGATTTTCTTTTCAAACGGTGAATACAAAGAAATGAATCGTCTTGGAAGATCATCATTCAGCAGTGAGTTAAAAGTAAAGAATAATTTAACTTATCATTTTGGATTAGAAGATATTCTGGGGAATAGATCACGTAAGATAACAAGATCGATAACTGTAGTTCAGGATAGAAAACCGGAGATAAAGATTACTTCCCCCGGCAGGGATACTCTTCTGACGCAGAATATGCTTCTTCCGCTTTCTATCTTCGCTTCTGATGATTATGGATTGCGTGAGATGAAACTGCACTATTTTATAAATCATGATGAAGAGTTATTAATTCCGATAATGAATACAATAAGTTCCAATACAATAACACATGATCATGTGTTTGATCTGAATAAAAGCATTATGATTCCGGGTGATAAAGTCACATATTGGATTGAGATATCCGATAACTCTCCGCAAAAGCAAAGTGCATATTCCCAAAAATATACTGCCAGATTTCCTTCTATCGAAGAAATATATAAAGAAATTGAGAAGAAAGAGAAAGAAAAATCTGATATCTTGGAAAAGACTTTGAGAAGTTCTGAAGAGCTTCAAAAAGAGTTCGAAGAAAAGCGTCGCGAGATGATGAAAAAGGATGAGATCAGTTGGGAAGATAAAAAGGAAATTGAAAAGTTACTGAATAAGC
>DAOUVH010000292.1 GCA_030667725.1 Candidatus Cloacimonadota bacterium
CAGGCTATGAAAGAAAGTATACAAAAGGAACTCACTGTACGAACTTATAATAAACACAAAATGATCTACATAGAAATTACAGATACCGGAGAAGGAATTCCAGAGCATAATCTTAATAAGGTCTTTGAAACATATTTCTCTACCAAAATTGGGAAATCTGGAACTGGTTTCGGACTGGGACTGGCAATTACAAAAAGCATAATCGAAAAATACAATGGTAAGATAGAAGTTGAATCCAAGCAAGACTTTGGAACAACATTCAAACTAATCCTACCGCAAATAAAAGGATGATGCTATGCTTGAAAACAATGGGAAAAAAGCTAAGATATTAGTCGTAGATGATGAGAAAGATACAAGAGATATTTTCCGTAGGCATTTAGATGATGAATACACAATCGATACAGCAGATTCAGCTTTAACTGCTCTAGAAAGATTGGAACATAATTCTTATCAAGTTGTGCTAAGTGACCTTGTAATGCCTGGTGAAGACGGATTAAGCTTACTAAAAAAGATCAAAAATAATTGGCCGGAAATCGCTGTTATGGTAATTAGCGGTAAAGCATCGATCGAGATGGCTGTAGAAGCAATGAAACTAGGTGCTGATGAATTTATTGAAAAGCCTGTAGAAGATCTTGACCTGCTTAAATTAATGATAAAGAAATTATTAAAAGTCAAATGGCAGACCGATGAGATCAAAAGACTGAGATCTATCTTAGAGAAAGAATTTGATAGAACCCATATTGTTGGTAACAGCCTGGCTATTCAGAAGATCATGGAGAAAGTAAAAAAGATCGCACCGCTTGATACTACTATTCTCATCTCAGGAGAAACAGGTGTTGGCAAAGAGCTTATTGCAGACCTGATCTATCGAAACAGCAGCAGAAGTAATAAGAAATTTGTTGCTATTAACTGTGGAAGTCTACCGGAGAATCTTTTAGAAAGTACGCTTTTTGGTCATAAAAAAGGATCTTTTACAAGCGCGATCAAAGACAAAATTGGATATTTCCAGGAAGCTGATGGTGGAACACTGTTTCTAGATGAAATAACGGAAACTAGTCTTGAATTCCAAATAAAATTGTTAAGAGCCTTGGAAAAAGGAGTTATTCGACAAGTTGGTGGAGAGAGTGATGTTTCAGTTGATGTTAGAATAATTGCTGCAACAAACAAAAATCTTGAAGAAGAAATTATTAATGGGAAGCTCCGTGAAGACCTTTATTATCGGCTAAATGTAATCAACCTGCATATTCCACCTTTACGAGAACGGATCGAAGATATCAAGTTACTCGTCAGTAAATTCACTTCCGAGTTTTCCAAGAAATACAAAAAACAAGAGCTCAAAATTTCAAATGCTGCTATATCTATTCTTTTAAACCAGCAATGGAAAGGTAATATACGAGAACTCAAAAACACCATAGAACATTCAGTTGCACTTGCTTCACATGATACTATAATTCCAGAAGACCTACCGGATAACATTTTTAAGAAAGATTCAAAAGAGTCAGATTCTTCAGCTGCTCATTTTCTTGGCTTACCTTATCCGGCGGCTAAACGGGAGTTTGAGAAAATTTATATTGAAACGTTAATGAGCAAATATGATGGTGAAGTTACAAAAGTGTCAAAAATATCAGGTATTAAACGTCAGAATCTTTACGAGAAATTCAAACGTTATGAGATAAATCCAGATGATTTCAGAAATAATTAGTGTTTGTAACTGGTTATTCTAAATGTTGTAATTACTATATAAAATAATATCAGGTAATCGCTTAAAATAACTCCTTTAAGAAATGTTCTAAACGTTGTATTTAGGATTATTCCTACTATCACGAAAACTAATTCTGGTTTCAATATCCTTTTAAAATCACCAGTTCTTAAAACAATAAGCGATAATGGTAATATCCAGTAAACATTAATGTATGAGAGACGAGCTGCAGGAAGGAAAAAGCTACTGATAATTACAAATACTATCCCAATATAAAAAAGATAGATACTATCTTTTGAGTTAACTATTTTTTTCCATAAAAGAATAGTTAAAACCAAGATACAGATGAACAATGATAATTCGAGAATAATTGCTTTAACTTTTAAATTGAAGAAAATACGAAGTAGATCTTGGATTGAAGAATCTTCAATTGCCAGATCTGCCGAGAAAATTGCATTTTTAATACCATCAATAATTCTCTTATTATAAAAGCCGTATGTTGGACGGATGATAAGTAAATGAAATTTTTCATGAAACTCCATAGAATTAAAATAACTTTTCCAAATTGAGAATGGAGCAATAAACAAAGAAGATAAAAAACTTACTATAATTCCAGCGACTCCACTGATAATAAATTTCCATTTTCTTTTTATTAGGAATGGGATACCCATCAATATTACGGGTGGTCTGAAGGATGAAGTTAATCCTAAAATAAAACCACTAAGTATTTGATTCTCTTTCTTTTTTACTAGCCAATAAGATAAAGTGATCAGAAAAATAAAAAGAATATAGATCTGTCCCTTATCAATATGCAATCTCCAATAAAAACTAGATGCAACAACTAGTAAACCAATTATCCAGAGGATCTTCTTTTTAACAATGGAATCAGTTGTATTTGAAAGCAGGAAAATACTCATGAGAAACAATATCCACTGCATTATTGCCCAGAGAATTTGTTGGGTTTTATAAGG
>DAOUVH010000284.1 GCA_030667725.1 Candidatus Cloacimonadota bacterium
CAAGTGTTTTACTGAAAGGCATTTTATCGTTTTTGGGATCGGCATAACGAGCGTAATACCAACTACTATCTACGAACGTATCCATCGTATCTGTTTCACGACGAGCAGGTTTTCCGCATTTTGGGCATTTCACATTAACCCAATCATCAACCGAAAGCAATGGATTCTGAGTAGTTTTTCCCAGCTCGACATTCTCAGGAAGTTTTATTGGAAGATCTTCATCTGGAACCAGCACAGTTCCGCAATCTTCACAATAAATTATTGGAATCGGATTTCCCCAGTAGCGTTGACGTGAAACTCCCCAGTCACGCAGCCTGTAAGTTACAGTCTCTTTTCCCATTTTATTCTCTGTCATCCATTCTGAAATAGACTTCATTGATTCTGTACTTTCCATTCTATCGAATTTACCTGAGTTTACTAGAATTCCCGGTTCGATATAAGCCTCTTTCATTTCTTCCAGAATTAATTTTTCTTCCGGATTTTGAATAACGATTTTAATAGTAATGTCATACTTCTTAGCAAATTCGAAATCACGCTGATCGTGAGCCGGAACTGCCATCACAGCACCTGTTCCGTAATCCATCAAAACATAATTCGTGATCCAGATTTGAACCTTCTCTCCATTAACTGGATTGATCGCAAATCTGCCGGTAAAGATTCCCTCTTTAGTTGTATCCTCAGAAGTTCTGGTAATTGTATCTTCATTCATAACCTTATCACAGAATTTCTGCATTTTAGAATCTTCCGGTTCATCTTTAAGCCAGTTTGTTACCAACGGATGCTCAGGGGGTAGTGCCATGAAAGTACAACCAAAGATCGTATCAGGTCTGGTTGTGAATACTTTTATCAGCTCTTCCGAATTTTCCAACTTGAACCAGATCTCCGTTCCAAAACTTTTGCCGATCCAATTTGTCTGCATTGTTTTCACACGTTCAGGCCAGTCAATAATCTCACTGAAATCCAGCAGTTCTTCTGCATAATCCGTAATTTTAAAGAACCATTGTTCCAGTTCTTTTTGCCGAACAACACTACTGCATCGCCAGCATTTCCCGTCTTCCACCTGCTCGTTTGCCAAAACTGTCTGACAGTCATCACACCAATTTTGAAATGATGTTTTCTTGTAAGCCAGCTCTTTTTCATACATTTTTTTAAAGAACCACTGTCCCCATTTATAGTAATCCGAATGACAGGTGCTGACTTCACGTTCCCAATCAATTCCAAAACCCATCATATCAAACTGCTTTCGCATTATTTCGATATTATGATCGGTAGTTATTCGTGGATGTGAATTATGCTGGATAGCAAAATTCTCTGCCGGCATACCAAACGAATCGTAACCCATAGGCTGCATGACATTGAATCCCTGCATCATTTTATAGCGTGTTATTGCATCTGCTATAGAGTAATTGGAAACATGCCCCATATGCAATGCGCCTGATGGGTAGGGGAACATTGAAAGAACATAATAGTTCTTTTTATTTGTATTGTCTTTGGCATTGAATATCTTTTTATCATTCCAGATCTTCTGCCACTTTTTCTCTATCTTTTCAAAAGGATATTCCATTTATATTTACTCCTGATAATTTTATAATTTTGTTTTATAGTAAAGATTGTATTATTCCCCTAACAGGGGAGTAAAAGAAAGAGACTTAATTTAACTGTTGCAGTAAATTTGCAATGCACTCGAATAAAATATCTCATAAGTTCCTTCTCCCTTTAATGATTTAACGCAACTTTTGATACGAAAGACTTTTGGTCAAATATATTTTGCAAGTTTATATTATAAATGATTTTTCACTTGCAAATAAAAAGCACTCAGAATAATTAATCTAATAGTATAAGGGAGGGAAAAATGAGTTTAATAAGTTATTTTAATGAAAGGTTAAAAAATTATTTCACAATTTGGGATATCAAACTTGCTCAAATGGCTGCAATGTTCGTTTTGATCATTTTTATTAAATTGATCCCTGAGATCATCTCATTGGATTATTGGGTTTATATTGTGGGATTAATTATTTCTGCAATTAGACCATTGTATGTGATGTTCATAAAGAAATAGAGGTCTATGGAAAACTACGATGTAATTGTGATAGGAGGCGGTGCAGCGGGGATGATGGCTGCTGGAACTGCCGCTAAGAATGGAAAGAGAGTAATTCTCATTGAGAAGAATCCGGTTCTGGGAAAAAAACTCTTAATTACCGGAAAAGGCAGATGCAATATTACAAATTATTGTGATGTGCGTGAATTAATTGAAAATGTTCCGGTTAATGGAAAATTTCTTACAAATGCATTTTACAGATTCAGCAGTTATGATACAGTTACCTTCTTTAATGAAAATGGTTTAGAAACTAAAGTAGAACGCGGAAATAGAGTCTTCCCAGTTTCCGATAAAGCTATGGATGTTGTTGAAGTGCTCATTAAATTCATATATAGGCATAAAGTTAACGTGTTGCACAGTTCGGCACTTGAAGTAATGCAGTTTGGCAAGATCTTTGCAGTTAAATTAGAAAATAATGAAGTAATAAAAGGTGAGAAGTTAATTATCACAACAGGTGGAAAATCATATCCAACAACAGGTTCAACCGGAGATGGATATAAATTTGCCAGAAATTTTGGACACTCAGTTTCAAAATTTAAACCATCATTAGTTCCAATAATTGCTAAAAGAATTCTTTCGCTTGAAGGAGCAACAAACTCAAAAGGCTGTAATGTAAAAGACCTGCAGG
>DAOUVH010000040.1 GCA_030667725.1 Candidatus Cloacimonadota bacterium
AAAACATAGTTTGCACCTGTTGATGATAGAATAGATGTAGATCCTAATGCTTCAGCTCTACCATCAATATTTTCAGGTTCAGTTGAATCATACTTATAAATATATTGTCCAAATAATCCTGCTGAAACAAACAGAAGTGATAATATTATGTTTACATTCTTTTTCATTTTTTTACTCCTTCTATTTTTATTCCTTTCCAAGTTTTTTATGCATCTTTATTGTAGATAATGTTTGGCGTGTGCGGCGGAAATCCGGCAGCTGCCGGATCACGCCCAAAACAAACAATCAAACCTGAATCGGAAGATTCAAACAAAGAGCACTGACCAGCCCTACCGACGACACGCTTGTTAGGTGAATTTGATCAAATGATTTCAATATACAAAAGCCCAACAATGTTATTCATTGAATCCAAGCAAAATCCAAATTTCAGTGTGTAAAATCGAAATTTTACCATAAAAACTACCAAAACTCCATGCCTTACCAAAAGCATTTTCATTATCTATGAGAATATCAGTAAATGAAATAATTATTTGTATAGTGCTTTTCATTCCTTCCCATTTCCTTAGTGCATCATAGTTTGATATCATATATTTGTTTTTGTCACCTTTTAACATTAATAGATTGAATTCTTCAGCCCATTTCTTCTGATCAATTCTATTTTTTGAAAGCGTAGAAATCCTGTGACCGGCTTCTTTAGATGATAATGTGTCAATTATCACAAGTTCGTCAAATTTATCATTCATCTCTCTTAATAAAGCCTTAAATTCAATTTTTTGAGCTATCATTTCGATGTTTTTTTCTTTCTCGATGATATTAATTTGTTTTTGTACTAGGTTGTTTGAGTGTATAGCTATGAATAATGCCAAAAAGGTTATGATAACAGAAATTATTATTACATACGATGATCTTATTGTTGCAAAGTTAATTTTTTCTTCTTCAGTTTTTAGATTTAATATTGAACATATCTTTCTTTCGAGCTTTGGATTATCAACAAACTCATTAATACGATCATCTATAATTTTACTTTTTCCACCGAGTTTTTCATTAAATTCTGTTAATTCTATTAATGTAAGTTTATTTAAAGTTTTTTTGTATTCATGAATAGTCATAGAACCTCTCTAATAAATTAAATTCACCTAATGTTTGTGTCCCCGACATTTTGTCGCGAACACTACCGAATTTGGGGTTGTATACGACAAATTGTCGTGTATATCGCATTTAGATTTTCACTTATCATTCCAATCTGCATAAAGTTTTTCCTTTTCTTTTATTAGCAAATCCATATTTGCAAAAACAAAACAAATGAGTCAATAACAAAATATCTTTGACAGAAAAGATCGTTTGCTTGGTTAAGTATCAATAGAAAGATAATTTAAAGGAGTAACCATGAAAAAATTATTACTACTATCAATCATAATGCTCGTAGCATATATTATTTCAGGTTGTAATGATTCAACTTCTGTCGATGATCTTACTAAATTCAAAGTAGTAATTGTTAATAATAGTTCATCTGAAATTACTAATATTGAGTTAGAAATGATCGGTGTGGATAATAATGTAACAATTGACCATCTGACAGTTGGTGAAAGCACGTCTGAATTTGACTTTTTGTTACCTCTTCAGGGAGATGATGTTCCCTTTTCATATGGTGATTATCAGGGAAACTACATACAAGAATCTATAGAAAAATATTTTACTGTTATTCAACCTGAATTATCAATTACAATACTGATCGATGATGATTCTTTTACTTATGAATAGATTTATACTTTTTATAATTTTTTTATGGGAATTACCTCAAAATATCCTTGGTATTTTTGTCTGGTTTTATTTTAGAGGTAAGGTCCAAAAATATGAAAAACTGCACAATAGACATTTTTTTCAAACACCAAATTTTGGTATCAGTCTCGGTAGTTTTATTTTCTGGTCCCAAACTGATAACGCAATAATTATGATTCAAAGTAATAATAAAGAACACGAATATGGGCATTCTATTCAGTCATTATCTTTTGGACCTCTTTATCTGATAATTATTGGGCTGCCGTCTATTCTTCGAGTTATTTATGGTTTGTTATATTTTTCTCATAATAAAGAAAAATGGTCAAATTATTATAAAGGATATCCCGAAAATTGGGCAGATAAGTTAGGAATGAAATACTATTAATAAACAAATTTTATTTCAATGAACGGGACGATTGAACCAGTAAGGGAAATGGAATTTAAAAAGTGTAATCAGCCAGTAAAGATAATTTCTTGGAACTGATTTTTCCACCGAATTCAGAAGTTAGATCACCTAATAAGAAGTTATATTTTATTTTCAAAGTTAAGTTATTAAAGCGCGAATAATTAAATTCTCCACCTATCATTTTGCTATTATCATTTATATTATACAAAAGAAAAATTGAGGGAGTGAAATATAAAATATTAAACGGTTCGGGATGGGAAAGTTTTGCATAAAAGTAATCTTTCATCAAAAATTGACTGCTCATATTTTCTGTCTGATACTCTTTGATAATCGGCAATAACTCCGGATCTTCAGATGTGGCAACTTCAATAGCATTAAAGAAATTATTCATCTGTTCTTCATCTAATCCTGCATCATTATGAAGATATTCTACGATCAAAGTTGTATTTGTTTCAAACAAAATTCTCGTCCCAAATAGATAATCGCGAGTGTCATCGGTTGTTGATTCAACAACAAAATCTGAATTCATTCGGTTTGAAGTTACATCTTTTTCCAGCACATATTCAGCGTGAATTTCCCAATTCGGTAAAATGTTTCTGGCAAAGTCGGCGCCAAATTTTCTGAACTTGGAATCATCCGCTAAAAAATATAAACCTACATCCGTATCTTTGATCAGGAAGTAATTATTCAGGATAAAATTATAACCCTCTTCATCCGAAAAATCTTCATTGATCTCTCCGCTAACCGGAATGATTACCGGACTGATGGAAAAATTCTGCAAAACGCCTGAAAGGCTTTTCACATAATCAAGCTTTAGCATCCAGAAACCTTCCAGCCCTGCATCTACATCATTTATATCTTTTTGACGTCCAACAAAAGAGACCGGATTCCAAATATATCCCTTTCCCCATTTGACGGATTTCTTGCCGAATTGCATATCAAAATTAGTAGAAAGGTCTGCATTAATAAAAGATTCATAAATGCTGAAATTATTTTCCCATTCATCATTGGTGGTGTAAAATAATTGGTCTTTGATATCTAAAGATAATTTAAATTTAGAGATATCATAACTTCCTTTCAGTTGAATGGAAGCAAAATATGAATCTAAATAATTTTCCTCTTCTCTGTTTAGAAAAGACAATTTATATAATTCGGATGAGTTATTAAGTTCTGAAAACTCCGATTGAATTTGAAATATGCCGACATATTCATAAGGTTTTTTTTCAAATTCCTCAAAATCGAAAGAGTATTCCTGAGCAGAAAGCTGGATTATGAAAAAGATGAAGATAATTAAAATTTTGAAATTTGAAATTTGAAATTTCACTTTCTAAGATCCATTACTTTTGACATATAATTAAGTGTAAAAACTTCATCATCAATTTTTCGAGGTGCAATATCTGCATAGATCATTACAGCTTTATAACCTTTATGAAGAGGGCTGTCTGTTTCTAAAACCGAAGGACGAACTATGCCATTTCCAAAATCTTTTATCTCTTTGAAATGAAGAGTTTTGATCAGCATTCCGCTGGCTGTGTAACACTCAATTTTGGAGGGCGTATTGTGTTTTGTGTTTACCCACATTTTCAATTGATCGTAAGCAACATTATATGTTTTTGCTTTCAGTGTAAGCACTTTTTCCCCTTCGTCATCATCCATTTCAATTACATCATATTCGGCAGTGTAATCCAGCTGCATAATATCCGAGTTATTAAAAATCCCGCCGATAACGGATTGCAGGCTGGTGATTCTCATTGGTTTTCCAACATTGGGAATATACAGCCACATGTTTTCATCCAATCGTAGGGTAGAACGTCCAATCTCGGTTTTGGGAGCAAGAAAAGTTGTCACCATTTTATCATTCCCTTTTTTCAGAGCGTAAAGAACAAACTCTTTTTCTGTTCCATCGGGCTCGATATTGATAATTTTTCGTAAAGATTCAAATGATTCCGGCGAGAGGTTTCTATCGATTTCTATTAAGAGTTTATTTCCTTCTTGGTTGATTACCGTCCCTTCCTGCGACCAGAGAAAACCAGCATTTACAATGAGAGCTAGTATTAGTATATTTCCTGTTAATTTTATTTTTTTGAACATTTTGTTCCTCCTGTTTATTTCTGACTCAAAATTTTTCTGTCATTCCGTACTTGATGCGGAATCTGTTTTTATTAATTAGATTCCCGTTTACACGGGAATGACAACTGGTTAAATCCATCAATTCTGCCTTAACGCTTCGATCGGTTCAAGTTTTGATGCTTTGAACGCCGGCTCCAAAACTGCGACGATTGCTACCAGTATCACAATCAGCGCAGTCATACCAATTTGAGAAATCGATACTTCCGGCTCCAGAAGTATGTTGCTGTTTCTTCCAAAAGCAACAGTGACATTTGCAATATTAACGATGAAAATTGCAATCAGGCTGATGATGACTCCAATTATCGAGCCGAAAACTCCGAGGAATAAGCCTTCAAAAAGAAACATTAATCTTATTTTTGAAGGAGGAGTTCCCATGGCTGAAATTGAACCGATCTCTTTTATTCGCTCATAAACTGCCATGATCATCACGTTCATAATACTAACCAAAACAATACCGATGAGGATCACTTTAATGAAGAGAGACATCAAATCGATCATTTGTGCAATGCTGTAAAATGGTGAAAGTTCTTTCCATGTATGAATTTCAAAAACAGCACTGCCTTTTTCGTTTTGGATTGCTCCTAATTTTTTATTTAATATTGAATTTACTTTTTCCAGATCATCAAAATTTTTCAGCCGAATGGCTACTTCACTCACTTCCATCTCATCCATTCGCAGAATTGATCTGGCATCGTCGAAATGAAGATAGCCGTATTTTCCGGTTGGACCAACTACGCTTTCCATAATCCCGGAAATTATCAAGGGTTGACCATTTACAGAGCCATCAGCGTTTGTAGCGACCAAAACGATATCATCTCCGATCTTAGATTTAAAACCTTTGGTGATCATTTCGGGTAACAGAATTTCGCCCTGTTTTAAGAAATTTCCTTCCAATAATCTATCTTTCAACAGTGGAACAACTTCCATTTCTTTAGCTGGGATAATTGCCGAAAATTTGGCGCTGGTAGATTCCAGGTAATTACTTACAATTCCCCCGAGAAGGATTCTATAGGTATAGCTTTCTATTTCAGGAATTTCATCCAGGATCTCTTCCATTTTCTTAATTTGTTTTGCTTTAATAGTACTATCAAGCGGAAGATTATCAAGAGAACTCACATAACCTTTGGCATGGATTTGAAGGTGTCCCAGCATTGAATCGGTAATTTCACCGATCATAAAGTTCTTGAACGAACCGGCAGTAGCCGAAAACAATAATACAGCCAAAACTCCAAAGGCAACTATTCCGATTGTGAGAAAGCTTCTTTTTCTCTGACGGTATAGATTTCTGAAAGCGATTTTTATTATATTATTCATCAGTTTTTCCTCTCTTCACGCTTGACGAGAGCGCCGTCTTCAATTGTGAAAGTAATATCAACTTCTTTCACGATTTTAGGATCGTGAGTTGAAAAGATAAACGTTGTCCCGATTTCATGGCTTAATTTTTTCATCAAACTCATAACTTTGAAAGCTGATTCATGATCAAGGTTTGCGGTTGGTTCATCTGCCAGCACAATTTTGGGATCGGTTGTTAAAGCTCTGGCAATTGCCGCACGTTGTTTTTGTCCGCCGGAAATCTGACTTATCAATTTATCTTTTTGATCGAGCATGCCAACTGCATCCAGCAACGAAAGTACTTTTTCTCTTCGTTCTTTTTGCGGAAGTGATTTCACCATCACCAGCGGATATTCAACATTTTCATAGACCGTAAGAACAGGGATCAGGTTGAAATTCTGGAAAATAAAACCCAAATGTTCACCTCTGAATTTTGCCCTTTCTATATAATTTAATTTTGAAATATCAGTATCAATTACTTTTAAAATTCCGGAAGTTGGTTTATCTAAAACTCCAAAGAGATTTAGCATTGTTGTTTTGCCACTACCGGATGGTCCGATAAAAGATACAAATTGAGATTTGGAAATTTCTAAGCTGATGTTTTTCAAAGCTTTGATCTCCACTTCACCCATCTTGTAGATCTTAGTTATATCATTACAGGAAATTAACGACATTGTTCCTCCTAATTGTTTTATTTTTTATTACTCTCAATAGTATAAGACTTTTTTTTCAAAAAACACTGCGTTTTATTATTTTATTCGATTCAGAGTAATTTTTCAATGTAGTGACTACTCATCGAGCTGTTAAAAAATCATGGCGTGCAATGTGCAACCACAACAAAGATTTCATTTTACTGAAAATCTCATTCTTTTACTCAGTAAAACCATATCTCTTAAATAATGTGTGTTTTCGGCATTCAGCCATTTTTCTTCGAAATCATCTTGTTGAGCAAGAGTTGCAATAGAGGCTAAAGTTTTCAGGTGGAACGCCCTGTCTTCTTTTGTTCCCACAAAAACGAATACAGCTTTAACTGAGTCTTCTTTGGAAGTGAATTTGATACCTTCTTTACATCGAACAAGCATTAAGCAAAAATGATCACTGCCTTCGATTATTATATGGGGAATGGCAATGAAGGGAGATATGGCAGTATTGCAATCTTCCTGCCTGCTTTTGAGAAGCGTGAATATCTTCTCTTTATCCATCTCGATTTTTTGGGAAATATTTTCAGAAATTATTTCAAAAAGCTGATCCATTTCAAGAGGACCCTTTAAATCTAAAATTTTAGCAGTTTTAGCCAGGTTATCAAATTTATCAGGTTTTATATTATCCCTGTCACATAAGATATCTCTGAATTCTGTTTCCAGAATATGATCTGTTAACCTGTTATCCGTTATTCTTTTTAATAAATGTAAAAGCGCATATTCTCCGGCATATTTTTTTCTACCGTAAAACAGATAAAAACCTATGCTTATCACAAGAAAAGCAGCAGTGATCTCAATAGCTTCGAGTCCGAGATTAATAATGAAAAATGAGAAAACAATAATTCCAAAAATTTGCAGCCAGGGATATAAAGGTGCTTTAAAACTTGGTTTGTAATTCTTCAATTTACTTTCTCTCAATATGATCACCGAAAGATTGGTTAAAACATAAGCAGTGAGAATAACAGCAGAAGCTGCTTTTTCTAAATTTTCCAAAGGCAGCTGGAGTGCCAGAACTATAAACAAACCTGTTATGAAAATTTAGAGAAC
>DAOUVH010000286.1 GCA_030667725.1 Candidatus Cloacimonadota bacterium
AAATTAAAATCTTTTTTTGTTAATTTATAAATAAATTCTATTTTCAGTTTCATATAATACTCCACTATTTTTTAATAATAGAAGTTTTCTATATTTAATATTATAAATCCCATTTATCATAACTCATTATGTTCTTTAATTCATTTCTTCTCTTGCTTCATGCAAAAGTTTTTACAGCCCTTTCATATAATGATTTCTTATCTTTTGGATACCCAAACGGGCTGAGAGCCACAACTCTAATATTTTGAGGAATCCCGAGGATTTCACGAACGTATCGTTCGTTAAAAGCAGCTAGCCAGCAACTTCCAATTCCTTGATTCCAGGCAGAAAGCATTATCTGTTGAAGAGCTATTGCAGTATCAACCAGATAATAGTTTTGATTATTCATTGTTCCGCTTTTTGCAGGATCAGCACAAGCAACGATAACTACAGGAGCATCTTTGATAAAGAAATTAACTTTACTGATCATCCCGCTCCTAAGTGCCAGATCTTTTATTATATTCTTATCTCGTACAACTACAAATCGCCAGCACTGTCTATTTTGAAAAGACGGAGACAGCCGAGCTGCCTCCATCATGTTGTTCAAAATTTCTTCCGGAATTTCTTTATCTTGGTAACTTCTTACACTTTTTCGTGAAATTAATACTTCATCAAATTCCACTAAAATGAAACTCCAATTCCAGCATTAAATACTGAATATTTACTTATTGTGTAATCTGCATAGAGTTTCAGTAGAAGCAGGCTATATCTGATGCCAGCTGTTGCTCTGATTTCATTCTCACCATCAACATCAAATTTGATAGTTTCGCTAAAAGGTACAATCTCGTTACTTTCATTAATAATTTGATAAGTATACTCATATTCAGCGGAAACGTTTGTTTTATCGTATCCTACACCTGTATAAAGAGTCCACATAAGAAGTTTTTTACTAACTTCAAAATTGGCATTGAAATTTGAGAATGTTAAAATGTCACCAACGTAAAGGTTTTGATAAGCTGCCTGAACTGCTATATCAATTGGGATGAGTGGAATATATTGGCTTACACTGTGCTTCAAACCAAAACCCCAGAAACCGATATCACCAATATCTTTATTTATCTCGACTTTCGGGAAACCACGAATCATAATCTCGTTTCCAAAAGGTAAACCAAGATTAAATTGTGGCATTAAAAATGGAACTGCAGGTAAATTTGCACCATTTGGCAAAGACAAATCCAACTGGTTAGCGTCTAAACCAGGGATATCATCAAGAAGTGGATTGTGAACAAAATCAGCTCCATCTTCTCCAAATACTGTTGCAGATTCTAATTCTTCATCAGCATAAAGATAGATAACCTGAGTTGTATCAATAGGATTAACAATATAAAGATCCGGTCTAACTGCAGTGAATGTTTTATCTTCATCAGGAACAAAAGCCAGCATCATATTTACATTCAGACCAAAAGCAAAAGGCTTGAGCACTTTTGCTGTATTGAAAAGCCCTGTATTCATTGTGGTTCCAAATGCAGTGACTAATGGTTTGACATAAACCATCCCATTATCTTTCCCAAACTGCTCCAGCTTCTCCTGAACTCCAGCGAACAGAGAAGTTACCATGATTATCAATAATAAACTAAAAAACACTTTTTTCATTTTTCCTCCTTTTTTTATTGAAATTAATTACGTTTTTATTAATTCTTATTTATTCTTGTCAAACTTTTTGAAATATACACTAAAAAGTCAATGCAAAACCCAATCCGCCACTAATAGATCTGTAATTCCCAATGTTATAATCGATATTAGCATTAATAAAAGCAATCCTGAAACTGCCGCCAATAGTTATTCTTCCTGTGTTCTTCCCTTCAATCTCAAATCTGATCTTATGTACTTCTGGTTCATTATTGTAATTTATGTAATCGAAATCATACTTAACCTTTGTTATTGTATTTTCCAGCATAATACCGCCGTATGGAGTGAAATTCAACCATTTATACCCTAATGTTTTACTTATATTAATTCCTAATGCTGTAGATTCAACTGTAAGAATATCACCGATTGAAAGCTTTTGTGTGAATATAGATGCTGAAATATCAACTGGAAGATCCTTATGCAGCCAAGAATTAGGATTATGTTGAATACCGATTCCAAAATAACCGAAATTTCCCATTTCATCTTCGCTATCGGAAATTGGAATAAAACGGAAGATCAACTTCGTCCCATAAATTGTGCCTATACTTAATTGAGTTGTAAAATATGGCAGCATAGTAAGCTCTTCCAACACACCCCCAACCGGTATCACAATGATCTGTTCAGGAACCGTAACAGGTATTTCATCTCCGGTTTCAGGTACAATAATTATAAAGTCCTGTTCAGGAAAAACAATAAAAATACTATCTTCTGCAGAACCAACAATTGTTGGTCCCGAAATTCCAACTTCTATATTCTGTGCCATTATTGTTTCTATCAAATAATCCTGAAGATATTGCAGAGAATCACCAAACAGGAATGTTGTAAGCGTTTCAGCATCATTTCTGCCAAACATGATATCACCTGTAGCTTCAAAAGTCTTTTCGCTTTCAGGGAAGAATGAACCCATCACAACAAAGCCATATTCCAGATCCAATCCAAAATCTACCTCACGTGCAGAATTATGAAACCAACCACTATTTATCGTTGTACCGAATCCTGTTACTATTGGGCTCGTATACGCTTCACCTATATCT
>DAOUVH010000084.1 GCA_030667725.1 Candidatus Cloacimonadota bacterium
ACAGCTTCTTCTAATGCAGAATTCCCACCACCCACAACTATCACATTCTTATCCGTATAAAAATCTCCATCACATATTGCACAATAAGAGATTCCAAAACCTTTGAATTTGTCTTCGTTTAGGGCACCTAACTTTCTCGGTTTTCCACCAGTAGCAAGTATCACAGCATCAGAAGTAAATACTTCATCGTCATCAATCTCTATCATTTTTTGTTTGGAAGTAAGATCAAGTTTGGTTATTTCAACATTGGATTCAAAATCACACCCGAATTCTTTTGCCTGCTTTTTCATAACTAATGAAATATCTCTACCGCTGGTTTCCCAAACTCCGGGATAATTTGCCACAGCATGTGTAAGAACCATCTGCCCGCCAATTGATCCTTCATTGATGATCAGTGTTTTCAAGTTAGCACGAGCCAGATAAATACCTGCTGTAAGTCCTGCAGCACCGGCTCCTAAAATTATTGCATCATAATGTTCTGCATTCATAATAAATCCTCAAATTTTTCTATCCTTCGATACTTTCGACAATTGCCGAACACTCAGGATGACATTGATTTATTTTTTCCTTCAGCAAACTGTCACACTGAGTAGTCCCGAAAGCTTTCGGGACATATCGAAGTGTAAGATTATACCAAATGCTCTTCAATTATTGTTTTGATCTGCTTTTTATTCTGAATACTACTTGTTGCTTTCACAGCTTTTCCATTCTTGAAATAGAATGTGAATGGAAGTCCCATGAACCCCCTTGCTGATTCGTGATTCCTGAGAACATGAGCATGTGGCTCATCAAAATCCATATCATAGAATTTAACATTCTCATACTTTTCTTCCAAATTTTCCATTACATCGTAAACGGGAAGACACATTGGACCCATTCTACCACAGCAGATCATCACATTCTCATTACTCTCAATTATTTGGTTGAATTCCTCTTCACTTATAATGTGCTTTAAATTTGTTCTTAACATTTTTTTCGCTCCTTTATTTTAAATTATTTAATAGTAAACTTAACTAAATATTTCACTATGTCAAATAAAAAAACTATCATGTGGATATCAACCATGAAAGTTTAATAATTTAAAATTATCCAATTATATTTTTTAAATGATCTCACCTTTAATCGACACAACATTCACCCGCGGCATGATGAGCTTACCGGCTTTTTCCATAGCATTCTGCACGATCCATTCCGTACCACTGCAGCAGGGCACTTCCATCCTAACGATTGTGATAGACTTAATATTTTTGTTCTTGAATATCTCAGCCAGCTTTTCTACGTATTTATCGATGTCTTTATCCAATTTGGGACAAAGGTTGATCACGATCTTTCCTTTCATAAAACGCTGATGAAAATTGGCATAAGCAAACGGTACACAATCGGCAGCGATCAAAAGTTCAGCATTATCCAGATAGGGAACGTTCGGATTAAGCAAATGCAACTGCACCGGCCATTGCCGCAATTCTGTCTTCAATTCGTAATTTTGAATCGAAGCAGGTTTTTCTTCTCTTTGGATGGAATGTGCTGCTGTTCCCGGGCAACCACCGCTGGGACAAACATCCTCGTCAACTTTAGGAATTGGAAGCCCCTTCTTCATCAAAATAGCGACAGCTTGTTCAAAGTATTCTTTTTCACCATGATCTTTCAGATGTTTCAGGTGAGCTTTGATCGTATTGGGTCCGGCTTTGATGATGTTTTCCATCACAATCGCTTCATCGTAAGGCTCCGCTTCCCGCTCAATAGTGGAAATTGCTCCTTCGGGACATTCGCCCAGACAAGCACCTAAACCATCGCAAAATAGATCGCTTATCAGGCGTGCTTTGCCATCTATGATCTGCAATGCACCTTCAGGACAACCGGGAATACATAGTCCGCATCCATTACATTTTTTCTCATCAATTTCTATGATCTGTCTTTTCATTATTTTTCCTCCAGCCACTGACTAACACAGACTTGCACAAACTTCGATAGATATGTGTTCTTTGCTGTTATCGGTGAGTTCATTTCTTTTCCTCTATTTCATTTATTTGTCGTTTCATTTAATCTCCATTTTTTAGAATTTGTCTTTCTGACGTATCTCGCACGTTGTTCTCAGGAAGAATCTCACCCTTGAATCAGGAGTTAAGTTGAAAGAATTATCAAAAGATCCTTCGAAAGCAAAGCTATTAGATTCCTCAGGATGACACATTGTCTTTGCGAGTCTTCTTGGTACGGCATCTTCCGACTTGTCCTGCCGAAGTTAAACGAAGGAGGAAGCAATCTCAACTGTTGAAAGAAATTATTGCCACGTCGCTCACTTCTCGCAATGACTGTACTAAACCATTATTGTTTTAGCTGTCGGTTTTGGAAGCTTCATTACCAAGACGCGTACATCTTTGTCAGTTTCGTTATAAATACAATGCACAATATCTTTTGGGCTTTCCACAATATCATCTTTTTTAACTTCGATCTTCTCGTCTCCAACTAAAATAGTAGGAGTTCCTTCTAAAATGTAGAAAGCAACATCTACAGGTGTTATATGCGCCTTGAGGCTCTCCCCTGCTTTCAAGTGAAGGTGCATTATCAAAGCAAAATCAGTGTCATAGAGTTTATAAGCATTAATTCCATGTGGTGTTTGTGCAATTTCCAGGTCTTTGTAATTTCTAATTTCCATCTTTAGCTCCTTTTATTCTTTTTTGTTTTTAAAAATCTGATAATTTCATTTTTCTAAACGTCTCATAAATATCTGTTGAAATTCGATTCAATTCATTATCAAAAATACAGGATTGAAAAACACAATGATTTTTACCAAGAGGACAATCACCTAGTGCTATCTTGCCATCAATAATCTCATATATTTCCAAAAAAGTTATTTCTTCTGCTGGTTTATCTAGTTCAAATCCACCGGCAGGACCACGTAATGATCTCACTAAACCAGCTCTACTAAGGTTCTGAAATACTTTAGCAAGATGTGTTTGCGAGGCGTTCAATTCTTCAGCCAGAACCTTCACATTAATGCGTGATGGCTGATTTTTAGCAATCAACACAAGTCCATGCAAAGCCAAAGAAGCAGCCTCTGAAATATTGATTAAATTCGACATATCAACTCCCTTTATCTATTTAGGTACTCAAATTCCTAAATAGGGTTACTCCGTCAAGAATAAAATATATTTATTCGTTTTATTAAGAAAAATTTGACATCTATATTCATAAATTTTTAAGCTTGTTTATTATGAAAAATATAAGCAAATGCGGTGTATGCTGTTCTACCGACTGTTAAGCATATAAAATTGAATGTGGCGGTTGTAATGAACTTAAAGGAAAAGTTCCCTGGGCAAAATTCTTAGGTAAAATCCTCTGCCCGATTTATGAATGCGCTGAACAGAAAGGCTTCCCATCTTGTAAAGAATGTGGAAAGGCACCTTGTGAACTTTGGATGACAACCAGAGATCCGGATTTTACGGATGAAGAATTTCAGGCAGATATAGATTCGCGCTTGAAGAATTTTGAAGAACAGATATAAAAGATTTGATTTCTATTTTCATCAATTTTTATAGTCTTTGTAGGATATTGGATAGTGATAAAAAAAGGAGTGTTGCTAAATGAGAAATAAACACAATGACGTTTATACACCCAAATTGGCGGTGTAAGAACAATGAATATACATTCAAATTACCTGTAATGTAAGACTTATAAGAACATTTATGATTATGCAGAACAAAAGACTTATCATAATCGGACTCACTTCGGCAATTCTATTGCTCATACCATTAATAGCGATGCAGTTCACAGATGAAGTAAATTGGACTCGGTTCGATTTTGTCGTCGCGGGAGTTCTCTTACTCGGCACTAGTCTAATGTGTGAGCTTGTAATAAGAAAGGTAAACAAAATCAAATACCGAATCGCTATCTGTGTAGCTCTTCTGGTTGTTCTCCTTCTCATTTGGGCAGAACTTGCAGTTGGCATCTTCGGGACACAACTCAGCGGACAGTAGATAGTAAATTGAAAAAACAAATCACTGCTGGCAACAAGGGCTATAAATAATGTTGCTACGCGCCACGCTTCATAGCCTGGACCGTTATCAATTATAACAAATCAAAATTTCTTCTTTAAAAGTCATACCTCACTTTCATAAATAACATATCATTTTCGTCATACTGTCCGAAATTTCCTTCCTCACCCACAAAGATATTTGCTCCTAATTGAACCTCGAATCCATCGGCAAAGTCATAAGCAATTTTTGGACGCAGAAGAGCATCCTCATTATTGATGCCATAATAAGTGAAAAATTCCAAACGCAGTGTTTCACGCAGGAAATCTTCCGTGATCAGGAAAGTCATTGTGTTTGAGAATTCATCATTTTTTATATCATCTTCGTAATCCAGAATATATTCCTGAACAAATTGAAAGCTGATATTCATTCCAAACCAGTTATGATCGTACCCTATAAGATAATGTGCGTAATCTTTTTCTTTTACACCATTTACACTCAAATCTTCAGATGCAAATCTCTTCTCAAAATAATATGCTCCTTCCCCACGTACAACAGCTCCGTCCACAGCTTTGCTGAAACTTGCACCAGCCAATGGAAGCCTGTGATATTCCGGTTTGATTAGAAGGGTTGTATCGGGTTGCTGATAAATGTTCATCGCAGGATTATCATCCCACATATAAGCAGCCATCAATTCAAAATCGATCGCACTTCCAAGGTAAGAATATTTCAAAGCGATTTCACTTTCGGATAGTTTGTTGCCAACATCGTAATTATGATAATCATAAACTATAGGCATCGGAAAATCTGGCAAATTATACCAGATCGAACCTTTTCTAGGAGCAATAGTAGCTTGGAAAGTAGGAATCCAGACTGCTTCGAAAGTAGAATTTCCCAGATAATAATCAAATTTCACAGCATTCGTTCCAATGCGGATCTCTTCAAAATCGGGTAGAATAAACTCCGAAAGATCGCGAGGTGAGATAACATCAGTGATAAAAACACCGTCCGCCTTTCCCCAAATTATTTGCTGCTTTCCTATGCGCAAATCGAAATTATCAAAATAGATATCCATGTATACCTGTCTGAGTGAAATATCTAAATTGTCATTGAGAGCATTGTAATCAAATACCGGATTAACATAAAGTTCCACATCACCTTTTCCATAATCCAAACGCCAGTCGAAAGTGTTTTGCAAAACCGAGTACTCTCCATCTTGATCAGTCAATGCTCCAAGATAAGTCCGTACAAATCCGTGATGATTTATTTGAGCACTCAGCATTATTGTTGCCGTTAACAGCATAAATACAATTACTATTTTTCGTTTCATTTTATCCTCCAATTTTTTATCGGACTTGACTTAACAGCAAAGCGTTGAGTTAAGAACGATTCTCCGCAATTCTTAAGTCCGTTTTCGCTTCGCTCTTACGACTCGAAAACCATCATTCTTTTTCCTTTTATGTCGCTCCTAAGGAGCTTTGTTTCAACATCTTATCCCAGTCCCAACGCTAACGCTTTGGGTTACAAAGATTTCACCGCTCTGCGGTTTATGTATTTTCATTAAGCTTCATAGAAGCGAAATATTTGTAGCTGAATGCATAAGCATTCAGTGGCAAATTAAACCACATATATTGAGCTACATCGTAGCGACATTGTTCTTAGCCATTTTACATTTTTCATTTCAAATTTTTCCTCCGGTTTATTTTTCTCTATCCTTCGACTCCGCTCAGGATGATCATGAATTATCTTCATTTTTTTCTCCATAATCTCTCGACC
>DAOUVH010000184.1 GCA_030667725.1 Candidatus Cloacimonadota bacterium
CAAGAAGTAAATGCAGATATATATCTTATACTAACTGATGTGGAAAATGCCAAGATCAATTTCGGTAAACCAGATGAAAAACCTCTTGGTAAAATTACTGTTGCTGAAGCTGAGAATTATCTAACTGAAGGACATTTCCTGGCTGGCAGTATGGGTCCCAAAGTTACAGCTGCCATCAGATTTGTGAAAGCCGGTGGTGAAAAATCAATAATTACTTCCCTGTCAAATGCTGTTGACGCCTTAGAAGGCAGATCAGGGACAATTATTGTAGGGTAAAAGTGTCTAAGTGCTTATAGTACAAAGTACCTAAGTATTTGAGATATGGAGTATGTGAATAAATTTTAATTGGATTCATGAAAAGTTTGAAAAAGTGAGAACACTAATGAACTTAGGTACTAATTTAAATAGGAGAAAAAATGAAAAGAAATAAAGAACAAATACTAAAAAACACAATACAGAGATGTAAGGAAAGAAATATCTTTCTTCCTACATACGAACAGATGAGAAATCCGGAATTGATACCGGAAAAAGTTAAAAAAGAACTTGAAAATGTAGGAATGTGGGATCTTAATTCATTAAACCTTTTTCGTTTAACTTGGAAGAATGAACCAAGATTAGACGGCGGTGGATTTGGAAAAGTCAATTTTGTAGAATTACCAAAAGAACTGACAGGTGTTGATGCTAGAATCATGGTATTAATTGGAAAATACTTCCCCACAGGAGCACATAAAGTTGGTGCCACATTCGGCCCTTTAGTAGAAAAATTAGTCCATGGTGAATTTGATCCAACAACCCAAAAAGCACTTTGGCCTTCAACAGGTAATTACTGTCGTGGTGGAGCTTATGATTCATATCTATTAGGTTGTGAATCAATTGCAGTACTTCCGGAAGAAATGAGCCAGGAAAGATTTGATTGGCTTCATGAAGTGGGTGCAGAAGTTTTTGCAACTCCAGGAAGTGAAAGTAATGTAAAAGAAATTTACGACAAAGTAAAAGAACTTAAAGCAGAACGTGGAGATGACATTGTAAATCTTAATCAATTTGATGAGATCGGAAATGCTGTGTGGCATTACGCTGTTACTGGTCCAGCAATGGAAGAAGTTTTTAATCAAGAAAAAAATGAAAATGATGTTTTTGCCGGTTTATTCTTAACTCAAGGTTCTGCAGGAACTCTCGGTTGTGCAGATTATCTTCGTGAAGTATATCCTTCTTTCAAAGTATGTGCCGGTGAAGCTCTTCAATGCCCAACTTTACTTCGTAATGGCTATGGTGCTCATAGAATTGAAGGTATTGGAGATAAACATGTACCTTGGATACATAATATCAAAAATATGGATATGGTCGCTGCTATTGATGATCAACCAAATATCGATATAATGAGATTATTCAATTCTGAAACCGGTCATAAATATCTTCTTGAAAAAGGTGTTTCTCAAGAAATTCTTGATAAATTAGATCTACTCGGAATCTCTTCAATCGCTAATATTATGGGTTGTATCAAAATGGCTAAATACTATGAGATGGATGGAGATAAGGTGTTATTTACCGTAGCAACAGATTCAATGGAAATGTACAAATCCAGAATTACTGAAGAACTTGAAAATCGTGGAGAATTTACTCATGAAGATGCCGCTGTTGTTTACTATCGAGATCTTATGGACATCGGAATTGATAATATGATCGAAATGAATTACTATGAGAAGAAGCGTATGCATAATTTGAAGTATTTCACATGGATCGAGCAGCAAGGTAAAACTGTGGAAGAACTCAATGCTCAATGGTATGATGAAAACTATTGGAAAGAACAGTTCGGAAAAGTTAATGAATGGGATGAAAAGATAACAGAATTTAACAATAAAACAGGACTGCTTAAAAAGTATGAATAAATAATAATGCACCATCAGCTAAAAAAGTTGATGGTGCTATTATGTTGCATGGAGGTCTTATGAGATTTGACAAATTCGTACAACCCAAAAATTTAAAAGCAGCATTGGAAATACTTACAAATGATTCAAATTCAGTAATTCTTGGTGGTACAACTTTTTTAAGGTTATCTGACAAGAAATATTCTACAGGAATAGACCTTTCTAATCTCGATCTTGATTATATCAAAGAGAATAACGAGCAAATTGAGATCGGTGCATACACACACTTAAGAACCATTGAAATTAATCCTATCATCAATAAGTATTTTGGAAACCTATTACCAAAATCACTTGAGAATCTCATTGGAATTCAGTTCAGAAATAATGCTACGATCGGTGGTGCAATTTTTGGTCGTTTAGGATTTACAGAAATCAACACAGCCCTACTCGTTCTGAATTGCGAACTTGAATTTGAAGAAAGTGGCCTTGTATCCTTTAGTGAATTTATTTCAAATTGGAAAATCAAGCGAGACATCCTTAAAAAAATTATTATCAAGAAAAACAAAGGTAAATACTCTTATAAAATGATGCGAAATTCCAGCTCAGATTTTGCGATATTATCTGTGGCAGTTTCCAATTATGACGGCATTAAAATTGCAGTTGGAACTCGTCCTACTATAGCCCAACTATCAGTAAAAGCTGCTCAAATAATAAATTCTGATAACAAAAAAATTGAAGAAGCTTCCAATATAATTTCTGAAGAATTTAAGTTTGGCAAAGATTTAAGAGCTAAGAGTAAGTATAGAAAATTGATCGCACCTGTCCTGGTGAAACGTGCTCTGCAGGAGGTTCTAAAATGAAACTTAAATTAAGTATTAATAATAAATTTTATAACACTAACATCGACGGTGACGAATCTCTTTTAAATATACTCAGAAAAATCGGATTCAAAAGTGTTAAAAAAGGATGTGATACAGGAACTTGTGGCGTTTGCTCTATTCTGATAGATGGAAAACCAACTCTCTCTTGTCAATTCCTAGCTGCAAGAGCACAAGGAGTTAAGATAACTACTGTTGAAGGTCTGGGCAAAAAAGCTGATAAGATAGTTGACCTGATAGTTAGTGAAGGAGCCGATCAATGTGGATATTGTGGACCTTCATTAGTTCTTACAACCTACGCAATGAAAAAAGAATTAAAAAATCCAACTGTTGAAAAGATCAATCATTACTTGACCGGAAACCTTTGCCGCTGTAGTGGTTATGAAGGACAACTTCGTGGTATTAAAAAATATATGGGGGTGAAATGATGAAATTCAAAGAAGTTAACCATTCAATCCCAAAAGTAGACGGAAGAGGTTTATTAAAAGGTGCCTCTGCTTATACAGATGATCTTGCAGTTGATAGCGCGCTGATAGTTAAATTACTGAGAAGCCCATACGCATTTGCAAAAATAAAATCAATTGATACAAAGAAAGCTCTAAAAGTAGAAGGAATTGAATGCATTCTTACATATAAAGATGTTCCGCGCATTCCGATTACAAGAGCCGGACAGGGTTATCCTGAGCCATCCCCAAAAGATAAATTCATATTGGATAATTATGTGCGTTATGTAGGTGATGAAGTTGCTATCATTGCCGGAACCACCGAAAAAGTAGTTGAAGATGCTTTGAAGCTGATCAAAGTTGATTATGAAGTTTTAGAGCCTGTTCTTGATTTTGAGAAAGCGGAAGGACATAAATCCGTGATCCATCCCGAAAAAGAGATCTATTCTATGTTCCCATTAGGACTGGATGCA
>DAOUVH010000310.1 GCA_030667725.1 Candidatus Cloacimonadota bacterium
AAGTTTTTTCTGAGCTAATTCTAATTTGTCTTTATCAAGATGGTTAAATATTGTATCAATAAATTCATTGAGTTCTTTACGATCATCACCATCTAATCTGCCAATTTCGTTCAATTGTTGCTCCTTTATACATTAAGCGAGTCGGTTTTCCATGGATTTTGTGTGCCTAAAAAGGCAAATAAATGAAGAAATTATCTAACTTCACAAAAATCGCTTAACTACTAAAAATCATTTATTTTTCTATTGTTATGCCGTCAACGAATTTTATTAATAAATTTTTGTCAATTATTCTTCCATCTCTTTTTTCAGGCTTGGATCAATAGGACTACTATCATCTCTTCTCCACCGATCATCAATAACAGCACTCACAGGAGAATTATTCTTTATGTATTCCACTATAACATCGCGAAGCCCCTGTTCATACCTTGTTATCTTCGATTCAGGTACTTTTGTTAGAAGTGCTAAACCAGCATTTCCTTGTAGCAAAAAATCAGAAGTTGCTATCTTATATATTTTATCTGCCTGCCATGGTTCTCCACCAATAAGAAGATTCGAAATTCTATTAAAATTTTCTCTTTTTCTGTTAATTATAACTTTTATTCCAGCAGTTCTTAAGCCATGTCTACTTCCCGAAACTCTTGTTTCAATTATCTCTTTTAAAAATCTTCCGTCTACTTCAATAAGTGCGATTTGATTATCGAAAGGCATTACACTGAATACATTGCGATAAGAGATTGAACCTGAAGGCAATTCGTCACGAATACCTCCAAGATTCATAAATGCAAAATCAGCTCCTGTATAATCTTTCATAGCTTCGCAAACCAGATTGCCAATAAGATTCTGAGTACCAGTTCCCATCTTGGTAATATTCATGCTTGCTTCGCCAATTATAACATCCATTCCTACTTCAGCTATCTTTTGCATTACAAGGATAGTATCACCTATCACTTCATCCGGGATAAATTCATCTTCAAATAATGTTACCAGCACTCCTTCATTTATTGCTGGAGCTTCATACCCCGAGATTGTTTTTGTAACTTTATCTAATTTAATTGTAACATGTCCCACATTACTTCCATAGGCATATCCTTGGAAAACCAGTGTATGTGTATCGGGATCTTCCCAGGGCTGTGCAAAACCTTTATGCATATGACCGCCAAACATAATATCGATCCCTTCAACTTCATGTGCTATTTCCTGAGCATCATATCCCCAACGTCGTTCTTCTTTTTCTTTATCCGGGTTGGAATAACGTGAATCATAAGCCGGTTGTGGATCATACGGAAGCCCCATATGTGCAATAACGATAACAAGATCAACGCTCTGCTCTCTTACAATATCTACATATTTCTGTAATTGCTCTTTTGCAGGAAGAAAATCCACATTCTTTATATTATCAGGAAAACTCATCTGTTCTGTATCTATTGTTGTTAGCCCGATCACACCAATACGTAACCCTAACTTCTCGATTATTTTATATGGTTCAGCGTAATCAACTAACTCATTAGTTCCCTTCTTTACAATATTACAGGATAGAATCGGAAATTCTGCCATTGCAAGAGTTTTTATTAGAACATCTTCACCCAGATCAAATTCATGATTCCCTATTGCCATGAAATCATAACCAATCATATTCATGTAAGTAATTACAGATCGCCCTTCGCTCATTGTTCCAATTGGATGACCTTGAAAGAAATCTCCGGCATCTACCAACAAATTATCACGGGTTCCTGCTTTAGAAAGTGAACGGACACTTTTAATATAAGTTGCAGCACTGCCGCCACCGCCAAGTACCGGTGGAAAATCAGGATTCATAAAAGTGGCAGGATATCTATCGATCCCACCATGAATATCATTTGTGAACATAATATCCAGCAATAGATCTTCCGCAAAAAGAAAACTGCTGAATATGAGCAGAAGTACGAAAAATATTTTAACTTTCATAATTTCCTACCAAGTAAAACTAATTGCTGATTTCAAATTGATAAATGTCTCCTTTACTGTATCGGGATTTTCCCATCCACGATCTACAATACCACCATTCTCGTGTATGTAATAAGAATTCTCCCATAAAGCATCATATGCATAATCTTCGTCCCAATAATAGCTATCTCCGAAAAGATCGAGAGCTTCATACTGTCTGTTAGAATATTCAAAAGAAATATCAAATGTGAATTTCTCCAGGAATGTAAAACCTGTTCCTGCTGTAAAAGTTGGAGTAGTGATCTCATTTGCGAAAACAAAACCGGAATCTTCATATAAACCGTAACATGTAGTATAATTAAATCCAAAACGGAATGGAATGCTATTCGTTAGAACATGCTCAACACCGATGTAATAGTTAATCGCATCATCGTACAACGGATTAGTATCTGACCACTTAATATATTCCACATCACAATTCATCACAGTTCGCATTATGTTTCTCGGTTTAAAAGAAAAACCTAATCGAGCGTTTAGGGGAAGTACGTATTGGGCATAAGTAAGTGATTCTAAAGGTGTACCGG
>DAOUVH010000091.1 GCA_030667725.1 Candidatus Cloacimonadota bacterium
AGATGGGCACGAGGATTTGCCGGTTGTGGAATATTTATGGATCTGGAAGGAAAAGACATATATTCACGCAACACACTTGCCAAAGACGGCGGATTATGGACATATAATGGCTGGGGAATCGGGATTGACCTGGCAAGAGACATAATGACAAAACCTGATGAAGAAATAGCTGAAGAAATCATTTTGACTGCCGAAGATTCACTGAAGACTATAGAAGAATTATTTGAAGAAGCTTCTTTGTGGGAAGTAGGCTCAAATACAAAGAAAGTTGCACGAGCTAAGAAAGCTTTTTTGCAGAGAGAAATGGGAGCTGTACAATATATCTGTGTTCAGAAACTGGGAACCGATAACAGTTTGGAACTCAGGTTGATAGATACGATAACAAAAGAATATCCAGATTCAATTGCTCCAATATTATTAACAAAGATTAGAGATGAGAATAAGAAGATTCAGAAAAATTCGATACGGCTTTTGGGAGTTGCAAAATATGAGTTGGCTCATTATCCGCTAATCGAAATGCTTGAAGATAATGAAAGCGATAATTTAAAGCGAAGCCTTATCGGAGCATTGGGCAGTATTGGCAATAAAGATGCAACAAGCATTATTTCCGGCTTTATAAATGATGAAGATGAACTTTGCAGATTAAGTGTGATATCTGCTTTGAAAAAATTAGAAGATGAAACAGCGAATGAAATACTAATAAGTGCACTTGATGATAAAATGTTCACAGTTCGTTCTGCTGCAAATTCTGCATTACTTGATCTGGCAGATCTGAATACTTCAAGATTATTATATGATAAAATAATTAATGAAAGATTCAATTATCCTGAATTGGCTTTAAGGACATTATCAAATATTGAGTATAAATTTGCTGACAGTACAAGAGTTGAATATAAGAAGCAGTGTAAAAGATCACAAAAATTATTTGTTCAACTTATTAATAATCCTGATGAACGCATTCGGGCTGAAGCTGTGAAAGCAATATATTTAAATTGTGATGACAAGAAAAAACAGTGGCTTGATGATCTTATTAGAGAAGAAGATCCATTTGTAAAAGCTGCTTATGAAGAGATTATAAAAAAAGATATAAAGGGGAAAAAATGAAAAAGATATTTATTATTCTCAGTTTGCTTATTATAACTATGTTAGTCGCTATAGAACCGCATTTCATGAGTCAACCAGCTATTTCACCGGATGGAGAACAAATTTGTTTCGTTTATAAAAATGATCTGTGGCTTGTTCCTTTTAAAGGTGGAGCAGCGATGCGTATTACTTCTACCGATGCGGAGGAATTGTATCCAAAATTTTCACCAGATGGCAAAAAGATCGCTTTCAATTCCAACAGAGATGGATGGACAGGCATCTATCTTTATACACTAAACGGTGGAGAAATAGAAGTTGTTCATAAAGAAGAATTGTTTGTTTTAGATTGGTTTCCTGATGGAAAATCACTTCTTGCACGCGGTTACGAAACAGGTAAGGGCTACATCTTTTATGTTGTTAAACAGGATGGCTCGTATAAAGAGTTAACATCATTTGCCGGCAAGAATGCATCTATCTCAAAAGATGGAAATAAAATAATATTTGATATGAGAGGTCAGATCTACCGCGAATCTTATACTGGCAGTTTTAACGGTGAATTATGGGAGTATAATCTCGAAGAAAATATATATACAAGATTAACTGAAACTGATCTTACAGAGCAATATCCTGTATATTCTAAAGTTTCCAATAACATTTATTTTGCAGCTTCAGACGGCGATGTGTTCCAACTTTACAAAGTGAGCAATAATAATTATGAACAGCGTGAACAGCTTACAAAATTTAAAAAATGGTCAGCTCGGAACGTTGCTATTGCAGCATTGAACGATCGTATTGTGTTTGAACGATTTGATACTTTATGGAAATTCGATCCGGTTAAGCAGAAAGCTTCGGAGCTGAAAATAGAAATAGCTCAGGATTGCTATGTGAATTTGCTGGAGAAAGAAGATGTGAAGAGTTCAGCTTCCAATTATGCTGTTTCCGATAATGGAAAACTTGTTGTATTCACTTACAAATTCGATCTTTTTGCAGTTCCCGAAAAAGGGGGAGATGTAAGACAGATAACTCATGATCAGGAAGGTGTTGGTTATATTGAAATCTTAAGTGATAATCAGACCATACTCTTCACAAAAAGAATAGATGGTCAATTACAATTGTACAGAGTTAACATCAAAGATATATCCAATATTGAAAAGATTGATTGGAGTAATGATAAATATATCAACTGGATCGTGCGTGAAGGAAAAACTTTGGCTATCGGATTTTCTGATGATAAACGAAAACGCCAAGTTGCCCTTGCAGATAGCCTGGGTAACAACATCCACACAATTATCAGCGATCAATATGTATCTCAACATTTAAAGATAAGTCCTGACGAAAAATACGCTCTTTATCGGGAGACACTTCCTGAGGAAGGGACTCAGCACATCTATTTGTATGATATTGAGAAAAACAAAAAAGAACTACTTTATAATTTTGATGGTTGGATCGGTAATTTTTTCTGGGGGAAGGATAATAAATCTGCTTTCTTTACAGAGAATGGGAAAATAAGAAGAGTTGATCTATTGGCTAGAAAAGATTTCTATAATGAAGAAGACAATTGGAAAGAGATCATTGATCCATCTTTTATTAAGAAAGACAATGACAAGAAGAATGACAAGCAAGAAAAAGATGAGAAGAAGAAAGATCCGCTGAAGATAGACATCGAAGGTTTTGCCGACAGAATTATTACAATAATTTCCAAACCGGGGAATAACTGGATTGCTCATGTCAAGGATGATTCAACACTTTATTATGTGAACTATAATGATGAAAAATACACTTTACGAAAAGCAGATTACACCGGGGAAAATGATAAACTGATCACTTCCATTTCTACTGATCCCGGAAATTTGAAGTTTAATGAAAAAAATAAGGTTTTTTACTATATTCTCAAAGAGAAGCTTTATAAATTTACTCCGAAAAAAGGAAAAAAAGCAAAACTTATTGAAATGGATTATAAATATTCCTACGATAAATACCAACTTAATAATGATATCTTTCAGCAGGCTTGGGTCGAATTTGGTAATGGTTTTTATGATCCCGATATGCACGGAGTAAATTGGAAGAAAGCGAGGAAAGATTATTCCAAATACTTAAAGTTTGCAGATGATCCTTCAATTCTAAAAAGGATTATTGATGAAATGATAGGTGAAGTAAATGCATCGCATACAGGATTTTACCCGCGCAGCAATTCCAAATATAAAACTTACAGTACTGCTTATTGCGGAATAACACTAGATTTTGAGAATTTTCCCAAAGATGGGATCAGAATTAAAAAGGTTTTCAAGAAATCAAAATTAAACAAACCGCATAACATCAAAGCGGGTGATATTCTGCTTTCTGTAGATGGAAAAGAAGTTGGAAAAGGTATGGATATTCTTTCTCACTTTAAAAATAAAATTGGGGAGAAGATAAAGCTGGGGATCTTATGTGATGATGGTATGAAGGTTATTACTGTAAAAGGGTTGAGCAACCGGGAAAATTACAGACTATATTACGATAACTGGGTAGAAGAACGTCGGATAAAAGTTGAAGAATTATCTGATGGGAAAATCGGTTATCTTCATATTCGGAGTATGAATAATACAAGCTATCAAAAATTTATTCAGGATCTATTTGCCGAAAATGCTAAAAAAGAAGCTCTTATAATTGATGTGAGAAATAATGGTGGTGGTTATATTCATGACAGGCTTGTAGAAATTTTAACCAAGCAGCCATATGCTTTAAGTACATATAGATCTTATGATGCTAAAACGAAATACAAAAATCCTGGGAATACGGTTGATGTTCCAATGGCTCTGCTGATAAATGAGAATTCCTTCTCCGATGCTGAAATTTTTCCAACTCTATTTAAACAACTAAATCTTGGAACTGTGATCGGAATGCCAACCAGTGGTTCAGTAATTGGAACCGGGCATTATACATTTATGGATGGTTCCAGTATGCGGATGCCTTCTAACGGATGGTATACTCCTGCGGGTAAAAACATGGAAGGTAATGGAGCAATTCCCGATATATTTGTAGATCCAACACCTGAGCAGATCATTAACGATGATGATGTTCAATTGAAAAGAGCCGTGGAAGAATTATTGAAAACGCTTTAAGTTTTTTCAATGAGGGATTAGGAGTTAGGAGTTAGGAGTTAGGAGTTAGGGATTGAAAAAATCTTTCTTTCTGTCTACCAAGTTGAAGTGCGAAAATTTCTTTCCAGTATTCACAATATTCCTGCTTCTTCTTTATTCCAATTTCTTTATATTTTGCTTTACAAATAATTATATTAAAAGATTTAGATAATATGGTTTTATAAATTGAAATTAAGAGGAGTAGAAATGAAGTTGTTCAAAATTATTTTTATTATTTTTATCACTGTAAAACTCTCGGCAATAGTTGTAAATTACTCTGATTTACCGAAAGATATTCAAAGAGCTGTTATACCTGACATGGAAGGCAAAGTTCTTCTGAATGATCTGGATACACAGCTTATTGAGAATGCATCTTTTGAAAGAGAACTTCCACAAGTTGCAGAAGGCTGGCCTGTTAGTTATACCGGCTCAAATTGCCATAATGGTGCCATTTATGTTAATATGGATTCCGATCCGGAATCAGAAATTCTATTTGGTGTGGGCACTAAAATTACTGCTTTGAATCTGGATGGAACTACAGTAGAAGGCTGGCCTGTACAATTGGCTTTTTATATCTGGAGCAGTCCGGCTGCCGGTGATATTGATGGTGATGGAGAAATTGAAATTGTCTGTACCAGCCGTGATAACACTACTGCCAACTCCGGAGCTCTTTACGCTTTTGAATTGGATGGAACTGCTTGTACCGGTTTTCCTGTTACCCAGGCTGGTGGTGGTACAAATAATGCCTGTCTATATGATCTTGATTCTGACGGAGATATGGAAATACTTGTAAACGTCAGGAATCATCCTCAGGGTTGGGTCTATGTCTACAATGGTGATGGAAGTGTTTATGAAGGTTTTCCACAAGAATTGGATTACATCCCGGGAGCAGGCATATCGGTTGGAGATATAACCGGAGATGGAATCCCTGAAATAGTAGCTTTAAGTTATAATATGCTTCATGTTTTTGATCTACAGGGAAATATACTACCTGGATTTCCTGTAGAAAATACAGGCTATACATATTCCTATTCTCAACCGATCATATATGATCTTGATGACGATGGATTGCGAGAAATAATCTGGGGTGGCTGTTCTGGTAGTGTGGGAGCTGTTTTCGCAGTTAACCAAGATGCCAGTTCTGTTGATGGTTGGCCGCAAACTACAAATTATTGGATCTTTGGAACTGTATCGATCGGGGATGTTGACCAGGATGGTTCTCTGGATGTTGTTATTGGTGATCAAGTTGGATCCGGTACTCCGGTAGATCAAATTTTTGCCTGGGATTCTTCCGGTAATGCTATAACCGGATTTCC
>DAOUVH010000274.1 GCA_030667725.1 Candidatus Cloacimonadota bacterium
TAATACTCTAAGATTTGTTTCAGGAGATTTAATGAATTTGGTTACAATAATAATTATTGCTTTTGGCTTAGCGATGGATGCTTTTGCAGTCTCTATTGCCAGTGGAGTCACTTTAAAAAGAGTTCGTTTAAGTTATGCACTTCGAATAGCATTATTCTTTGGTGGATTTCAAGCCTTAATGCCCATTATAGGTTGGATTGTTGGTAGTAGCTTTAACTCTTACATAGCTACTTTTGATCATTGGGTTGCTTTTGGACTGCTGGCTTTCATTGGTGGTAAAATGATCTATGAATCCACCATTTTAAAAGAGGCAGAAAAGAAGACTGATCCCAGCAAATTGATGATTCTGTTCGTATTGGCTATCGCAACAAGTATAGATGCATTAGCTGTTGGACTTAGTTTTTCTGTGTTAAATGTTCAAATTATAAATCCTGCGATCATCATTGGTTTGATCACTTTCCTGTTTTCATTCACTGGTGTGTATATTGGTGTAAAATTTGGCTCAATTTTCGAGAATAAGATCGAATTTATCGGTGGGATCATCCTGATCGGGATTGGATTAAAAATTCTGATCGAACATCTATTTTTTATGTAATGAAATTATATAAGTATGATTGTAATTAATATTGGTGCAGAAGAGGGGACTCGAACCCCTACAAGCTATTGCTCACTAGACCCTGAACCTAGCGCGTCTACCAATTCCGCCACTTCTGCACATGCAATAGAAGAAAAAAAACACCGATTCAGAGTCAAGAAAAAAGTAAATACAATTCATATAGAGTGTTATCTTAGTTTCAAATAGAATCAACAGATTTTTAATTGACAAATATAGGCTGTAATTGAAATTCCAAAAAGTGAAAAACAGGGAATGAGGAATTAATGGCATATTTAATATTAGCAAGGAAATACCGACCGCAGACATTTGATGAAGTATATGCTCAAGATCATATAACAAAAATACTTAAGAACACAATTGAGATGGATAGAACAGCACAGGCGTATCTTTTTTCAGGTCCTAGAGGTGTCGGCAAAACTTCATTGGCAAGAATCTTTGCAAAAAGCCTGAACTGTTTGAATGATGGTCCTACAACAACACCCTGCAATGTTTGCCAGAATTGTACAGAGATCACACAGGGAAATTCGTCTGATGTTATTGAAATCGATGGTGCCTCTAATACCGGCGTAGAAGATATTCGTGATCTTCAGAAAGAGCTGATGTACGCCCCCTCAAACTCACGTAATAAAATTTACATCATTGATGAAGTGCACATGCTTTCTAAAAATGCATTTAATGCACTTCTTAAAACATTGGAAGAGCCACCAGAGAATATTGTGTTTATCTTTGCTACAACTGAACCTCATAAAGTTATACCCACAATTATTTCCAGATGCCAGCGTTTTGATTTTAACAGGATCCCCATTCCTGCAATTATTGATAGATTGAGTTCTATTTGTAAGATCGATGGAATATCCATTGATCCGGAAGCATTATTTGCCATTGCTAAAAAAGCTGATGGCAGCATGCGTGATGCCCTTTCTTTGATGGATCAGGTTCTTGCTTACGGCAAAGATTACATCTCGCTTGTTGATGTCCTCTCTATTTTCGGAATTGTACATACAGATGTTTTTTATAAAATCCTGGTTTCCATTTCAGAAAAGAATGCGTCGAATATTATTAAATTCTTGCACGATATATTAGAAAAAGGAAATGATATTCAAGAATTTTTGAATGGAATGCTTGATTATATTCGAAACCTGCTTCTTTTAAAGCTTGAGATCGAAATTCCAACTATCTCAGATGCTAATAGAAAACAAATGCTGGAGATATCAGGTAAATTTGAGGATGGTGACCTTTTGTATATCATGACTATCCTGATCAAAACCAAAATGGATATTAAAAGCAGCAGTAATCCAATCCTGGTTGCAGAAATGGCGTTTATAAAAATATCACGTTTGACAGAACTGCAATCTCTTGATAAACTAATTGATTCGATAAATACTGGTGAATCTGTTCAGTTGCAACCTGCCCCAGAAAAGAAAACGATCATTCCACAACAGCAAGAGACAACTATGCATGAAAAAACAGAGGAAGTGAAATCTGATATTCAAAAAGAGGCTGAACAGGAAAAACCTAAGATCGATAAATTAACTGTTGAAGTCGTTGAAGAAAATTTTGAGGATATAGCAAAAGTGCTCTCTAAACAGAAGCCAATAGTAGCTAACTATTTTGTTAAATGTCAAATACGTAACTTATCTAACAATTTCCTTCATTTAGCTTCTGCTAATTCATTAGCATATGATATGTTAAAGGATGAAAAAGAACTCATTTCTGATATTTTTTCAAAACACTTTAATTTGAAGATTAAGGTTGATTTCACTTTGGAAGAAGTTAAAAGTAAGAAAGTTATAACAAATCCTACTTTGGATGATATTAAAAGGGAATCACCTACGATTGCAAATTTTATCGAAGATACAGATTCAATAATTAATTAATTGTGAAACCGTTCTAAAGTTGTATCCTTTTTCGGGTAATTCATTTATAAGTTCTTTTACTGTGATAATAGTTGCTTGCCTAACTATTTCCTTTCCAGTTCTTTCTACTCCAGAATCATGTAATACAATAATAGATCCGGGTTTAATCCGTTTATAAATTCTTTTTAGAATAACCTTTGGATCACATTCTTTATAATCTTTTGTTGGAACATTCCATAGAATCACTTTTTTATTCAGAGAGGCAAGAACTGTAAGGGCAGTAAATGATAGTATTCCAAACGGAGGTCGGAAAAGGATTTCACCTTTTACACCA
>DAOUVH010000254.1 GCA_030667725.1 Candidatus Cloacimonadota bacterium
AACGGGCATTCAACACTCTCCTTACAACCAATAAAGTCTATTCGTCTTCATTCCAATTTAATCTGGGAAATGTATCCCAACGGTGATATTATCTATATTTATGTATTCAGCATTATAGCAGTTTTCCTGCTGCTTATTGCCTGCATAAACTATATGAACCTGGCTACAGCCCGCTCTGCCCGACGCAGCCGTGAAGTTGGTCTGCGTAAAGTTTTCGGTTCCAACCGCAGTTCTCTGATCCGGCAATTCCTGCTGGAATCGATATTGATGGCAGCAGGTGCTGCTGCAATTTCTCTGGTATTAGCTGAATTGTTGCTACCCGTATTTAACGAGATCACCTCTTTGAACGTGAAGATGAATCTGATCACTCAACCGGAATATCTGATTGGAACACTTCTACTTGGAGTTTGTATTGGTTTCTTTGCTGGAATTTATCCGGCTTTTTTCCTTTCTCATTTTCAACCTGTACACACACTTAAATCGGAAACCGTAAAGGGAGTTCAAGGAGCTTTATTCCGAAAAATTCTGATAATAATCCAATTCACCATTTCTATAGCTATGATCATCGGAACGCTGATAGTAATAAAGCAATTAATGTATTCCAAAAATAAGGATCTGGGTTTTAATAAAGAATATTTAATGGCGATCAGTATACAAAATCCGCAAATTGAGCAGCAAATGCAGTCATTTAAACAGGAGCTTATTTCGCATCAGGGTATTATATCTGCGGCAGCTTCTTTCAATATGCCCGGTACAACTTTCAATCGGTCGCCGGTTCGCGCTGAAACTAATGAAGGTGATATTCAACAGATGAGCTGCCAATTCATGCAGGCAGATTTTGATTATCTCGAGACCATGGAAATGGAAATAGTCAAAGGCAGAAATTTCAGCCGAGATATCGAAAATACCTGGATTCAGTCTGTAATGGTAAATGAAGCGGCTGTGCGAAAATTTGGCTGGAATGAACCGCTGGAAAAAAGAATTGTGGCATTCACAGACAGTTTAGGTAATGATAATTTCGCAAATATTATCGGTGTAGTAAAAGATTTTCATGCCAATTCCATGCGGCAAGAGATCCATCCAATTCTTATCTGGCTAATCACCGATGATATGCAATACCGATACAGGGAGAATCTTCGGGTTTTTGTTCGCATTAAGGGTGAGAATTATCGTGATACAATAGAATATATTACTGAAGTCTGGAATCAATTCAGTCCAGATGAACCAATTCGATTCGTGTTTGTGGATGATCAATTGAATCAACTCTATCTGGCAGAAGAGAAACTGATCGTACTTTTCAGTTATTTCACTTTCATCACTATCTTCATCGCTTGTCTTGGTCTATTTGGATTGGCAGCCTTCACAGCTGAACAGCGAACTAAGGAGATAGGTGTACGTAAAGTTATGGGAGCTTCCGTATTGCAGATCATTGCATTACTTTCCAAAGATTTTACTAAATTGGTTCTTTTCTCCTGTTTGATCGCCTGTCCGTTATCATATTTTGCAATGAATAAGTGGCTGCAGAATTTCGCCTACCGCACCAATATCAGCCTCTGGGTTTTCTTAGTTTCCGGCGGATTAGCTCTGGTTATTGCACTCATAACGGTTAGTGTTCAAACATTAAGATCAGCTCATTCCAATCCTGTGGATGCTTTGAAATATGAATAAAAATAAATTAATCGAATATCTTAATAAAAGCGAATTAATGTATCTGGCTACATGTTCAGAAGGTATACCTCACGTTCGTTGTATGGCAATGTTCTATTTTGAAAATACGATCTGGTGCTGTTCCAAATCAAACCGACTGAAAGTGCAGGAGATCAAACAAAACGATGCCATCGAGATCTGTATCCTAACCGAAGGGAAAAAAGATCTTGGCTCGATCCGCGGGAATGGAAAAACTTTGATTGTAAATGATCAGAAAATTAGAAAAGAACTTTCCGAAAAAATACCCTTTTTCAAAGCTTATTGGCAATCACCTGACGATGATGATTTCACACTGATCAAACTGGAAATTGATGATTTCATGTTCCACGATCCGGATGATAAACAATTTTATTCAATTTCGATAGAATGAGATTGAAAATGAGGAAGTGAAATGACTGATTTTGAGAAACGATGGCTATACAAACTAAAGCACGGTTTGCGTAAAATCGGCAGGGAAGACCTGTTGGAAAAGGCATTGCTTTCACACCAGGAAACTATCAAATGGTCAGATCAATTAATGGCGATCTTGAATAAAGAACTCACTGAAGCTGAAGTTGTTGATGTGATGTGCGGTTGTGCTTGCCTGGCACCTAAAGATTATCTGAAAACGTTGCGAGATGAATATGCAAAGGCAAACGATCTGAAACACGTTCACAATCTTTTACAAAAACATTTCATAGAATTCATTACACAGTACAAAAACCTGAATGAAGAGCAATTGAAATACATCGTAGATCATGATATGGGAATGGCTGGAAAATTAGAGGGAAATACAATCACAGCTGTAAAAATCCCGAAAGATTTCCATGAATATTTCCAAACTGAAGATTATGCAAAAAAACGTTATCACTATTGTCATTGTCCACGTATTCGGGAAGCTTTAAGATCAGAAGATAAACCTGTTGATAAAAATTATTGTTACTGCGGAGCTGGATTTTACAGAGATATTTGGGAATTCATCCTGCAGCGTCCTGTAAAAGTGAGATTAGTAGAATCTCTCCTGCAGGGTGATGAACATTGTAAAATTAGAATATATATTTAAGAGGTGATTTATGTTTAAAAATTATGTAAAAATTGCGCTAAGAAATTTGATGCATCAAAAAGTATTTTCATCAATTAATATTATTGGTTTAGCTATCGGATTAGCCTGTGGGATTCTGCTTTCACTCTGGATATTTGATGAGATCAGTTATGATAAATTCCATGAAAATGGTGAAAATATTTACAG